>LDWW01000003.1 GCA_001045525.1 Chitinispirillum alkaliphilum
CTGTTATGTATTGGTAAAGACAGGAAAGCGAAAACGCTTTTGCGATTTTTCCACGATTTTGGGAAAGAACGTACTGAACGAATAAGAGTCATCTGTTCGGATATGTGGAAACCATACCTTAAGGTTATAGCAAAAAAAGCTGTGAATGCAGTAAATGTCCTTGACAGGTTTCATATAATGAAGATGTTTAATGATGCCTTGGACAAGGTTCGCAGGGAAGAGAGTGCCAAACTTTCAAAGGATGGCTATGAACCTGTTTTAAAAAACACACGCTGGTTATTGGCAAAACGCCCGGAAAACCTTACCGATAAACAACGGCCCCGCTTAAAGGAACTATTGAGCTATAATATCAAATCTGTCCGTGCTTATCTGCTGCGGGAGGATTTTCAACAATTCTGGGAATATGTGTCTCCGACATGGGCTATGAAGTTCCTTAATTCATGGATCCGTACATGAATTCCCGACTGCATTGAATGGGTAGCGGAAGATTCAGGTGTCCGCACCTGAAGCTACAGCGAGGGAAATACTTTTCCTATCCAAATAAATCTGATAAATTTTATGCCTTGTATAGAGCATCCCTGTGCTCTGGCTGGAGGGACTGGCCAATTAGAATCGTCCAGGCTGTGTCCCCCTGAATATTGCCGAAAAAAAATGAGAAAAGTTGACTAAATCTTGCGTCATCATATATTTACTCGTAAATAAAATGAAGGCTTGTCATGCAAAAAAACAGTACTTTCATGGTTTACTCCTTCCACTCTGTTGGCTCTTTTATAGGAGGTTATTGTGTTTTCAGGTACAACTGGGAAAAGAATTTTCAATACACTCTGCTTTTTTATAATTCTGATGAGTGGCATTTGTATAGCTCAGGACAAAGAACTTGAGTTTAAAGGTATATATGCAGAAATTGATATGAGCAAAGACCTTGAGGTGATCGAAGCACTATCTTCACAAGACCCTGAGACAGTAGAGGAAGCAATTACCAAAGTACTTGAAAACCCCTCTCTGTACACGCCGTTAATTTTATATGCTGTTTCCAACCTTCTTTTCCTTGCTGAGATGAAAGATTATGCATCAATGTGGTTCTACTTAGGACAGTTAAGAGCGAGGTATGATGCAAACAGATGTGCAGATCCCACTGCCTCAATGGCTGTACATATACTCAATCAACAGTATGGTCCGATGATAAATCAGTACACATTTCAGGATTTAGACAAACTCGAAAGAATCGTTGATCAGGTTATGGAGATTGATAGAATAGTTCCCTACAATTACGATCACCGATGGATAAATCTACATGGAATGGAAGCTGTAAATATGCTTTTGAATGATGACAGCGAAACAGCAGAAGAACCGGTCCTGAGTTTACCTCAAGAGCAGTGGGAGGAGATATGGGAAAAAACCAGAGATGAATATCTTTCCGATTTCAGAGAGGGAATTAAGCAGCTCAGAGAATCAGAGTGAAACCTATGAATTTACACAAATGTACAGGCCGAAATAGTTTGCCGGATCAGCCTGTTTTTCTGTTTCGGGCTGTAAAAACACCCCCAAAAAAGGAAACAGTCTTTTACTTTATCAATAAATGACTGTTTCCCCCATATTATGCCGACAGAGATTATTGTTGTAACTATCTTAACTAATTACTTTTGAATGTTACATTCACTACCTCCGCACTTTTTTTGCGGTCTCTGTATCGTTAAGGCGTGCGCATTCAAGTCGCTAATGCAAGTGCAAGTTGAAAGTACGGGACTCTTATTTCTGCGTGGTCACTATTTTCCTTTCCACTTTTTCTTCACCTTCAGTCCTAATATCCGGATGATGGTATCAGTGACCTCGTCGATGTTTTTATCTGTTGTATCTACTATTGTTGAGAAAGAAGGCTTTGCCAGCCCATTTTCGTGCATCCATTTAATTCGATCAATTTCATAATCTGTTAATTCTCTACTGCCTCGATTTTCTAAATTTTTGTTCAGATCACAATAGAGAGTTATACATTCGATATTGCATTCAAAGTCAATCAGGCGTTTAACATATTGAAAGTCATCATCTGATAGAGGATATGCAAAGAGTACATCAACCTTTTCTTCTATAAAGTTTTTTGAAACAGCTAAACCATTTTTGATATTGATTGGAACAGCTTTTTCAATTGGCATCCAGGGAATAAAATTGTGAAGATCATCCAATTCTACAAATGCTATATTTTCACATTTAGACAAAATATCTTTCCCAATAGTCGATTTGCCTGAGTTTACACATCCGTTTAGAAAAATCAATTTATTCATAGTGTCTTTTTCCTTCCTCCCGCTCCGGCGCAATATACGTAAGTTTAATTCAGAACAAAAAATTGCTCATAAAGTTTTTCGGTACACCTGATTTGTGCGACTATACTATATAAAAACCACCGCATAAGACTTTGCATACTGTGGGGTTAATGCTGTTGAGCATAGCCTTCGGCAGTAAAACCACACAAAGCTTCTAAGAATCCACTCCCACCATAGCAATCAAAGGGGCAGCAAGAATATAATTGACACAGGTTCTTAATCCAGCCAATTATTTCTCAGCCTCACAGAAAGGCGTTTTTTCACCTTAACACATAGGAGGGTCATAATAACTCCGCTTCGTGCCCGTTTCATTGCCCACTCTTCACCTCAAAAGTTACTCTGGTAAGATTCAGAGAAACTATCTTTCATTCGTAATCCAGTTTTTCCCGCAGGTTTAAACGTTAACCCGATACCCTGACCAGGGATGAGTTTCACCGGTACCTTTTCTATCCTAATCCTGAGCGGATACTGGCCATACGTACATTAAATATACACATTTACTTATATAAGTGTTTCCGTTAATTCATTTTACCAGAAACAAACCTCATGGCCTCCCTTAACCGTCTTAAAGAACCACGTCATCACCCCGATATTATCAGCCGTGAAAAGTGAGATCTGATATCGGAACAGAGCAGAACCTAAAGTGAATGGGTTGAAGCATTCGCTGATATGTATTGAGTGTGAATACGGGTTATTGGAACTGGTACAAGTCATACTGTCCGGTCTGGAGGTGTGTAATGGAAACACAGGAGCTGAATGTGAGATAAAAGTGTGTGCTATTGTGTTGTTAAGGATCAAAAATGACGCTCAAAGCCCTTTAATGAAAGTACCAAAATCAGCCAACAGCAGTTTACCGTCATTACCGTGCTCTGGTTAATTGCGCAGTGTAGCCACTAACAGGTTTGTTTAGGGAACAGTGCCTGGGTTTGTCAATGTCGAAGAAGTTGAACCGTTAGAAATAGAGTCGGACTGGATTCAGTCAAGCCTAAGCAGGAAGTTGGCTGATACAAAAAAACGTCTCGGGCGTAACCAAAAATAATACTATAGTAATTTGTGGGATTTTCAGTATAGCAGGTACCCTTCGACTCCGGCGGGCCTTCGCTCAGGGCGAGCGGATATTCAAAAGAGCTCTACTATTGAAATGTAGAGCTCTTTTTTGAAAATAATCTCTGTTTATCAGCCTGAGTTCAATGGCCAATAATTTTAGGAGATCTGTTTTTGCCATTAGATGCTATCTGCTGAAAATCCTTTGTGAAATAGTTTTCTGTCCATTGGATAATTTTACTATATAGGAACCAGCCGGGAGACGTTTGAGGGGGTATACATTTGTTCCATTCGTAAGTGTCACATTGTCTCTCAGAATACTTCTCCCCATAACATCAAAGATAATGACCGAAAAATCACCAGTTACACCGGACTCGATTTTCAAGTTATTGCTGATGGTATTTACCAGGGTAACGCCAGTTATGTTTGAATGTCCTCTTTGCATAGTTGTACTAACATTGTCATCATAGGACAAAACAGATTTTGTGTATGAATGTGGTGTCTGGTATTTTATTGCAGAGGGACGCATGTGTGAATCGTATTCCATGTAGATGCCGGACTGAACTTCATCATTTGAAGAAAGAAGGGTTTCCTTAGTTTTGATTTTCTTTTGCAGACAAAGAATTGTTCTGACATACAGAGAATCATCTTTCCATTTTTCTGTATATGGATCAAAAACTCTTCTCCGTTCTTCTGTTATCTGTTCGCCATTGGATCCTGTAGAGTAGGTAAAAACTTCAATTTCAACAGGTGTGTTATTTCTAAAACTGACAATACTGTCTGGGTTTTCATCTTGTGATGAGTAGTAGTATTCTGAATAAAGAGTATCTGTAGTGACATTGAAAACGCTGTTGCGGGAGTGGTTTGCTGTTATCGTACTTACCACACGATTATTGAGCGAATCTTGAATGTAAGTAGTGTTTTGTGTTTGGGAAGAAAAGCCAGAGCCTACTCCACTATTTTGTTCAAAAGACTCTGACACACGTTGCCCGTTTGAAAACTGGGTTTTGTTCAAAATACGGGTTGTGCTGATGGACAATTGATCTATGATTTTTTCAAGTGAACCGCAGGGAGAGAATATGGCAGTATGTACCCATCCACCTGCTGGTGAACGATTGTCCAGTTCATGCAAATGCTTACCATCTTCATACCTGATTGTTATATCTTTATCCCCAGAATGTACCCATTCTGATGATGAGAACTCATAATGATAACGGCTCACCCGAGTTGCTCCCCATTGAAGGTAATTGTTGGAAAACGATACTGAAAAAAGGCAAAGCATTAATAGAGCTGGTTTCATATTATCTTCCCCCCCTGAATTGTTATTGGATTTTTTTCCTCGTAATAGGTTTAATATAACTGAAATCGTCGCATACAGATGTATGTTATTTTGACATTGGGTAAAAAAACGTTCCCCGGTGTTCCCCGGTTTGAGTTTGTCCCGTCAGTGCAAGGGGAACAGATATATCCTGTCAGGTTTTGGTTTGGGGAAATGCTTCCAAATGGCCAGATAAGCTACCTGTTCAATGATACCACAAACAATCTCACCGCCATTCAGAGTCTGGATGCGGATATCTCCTACAGCTATGATGGCTCGATGATTACAGAGACTCAGTGGTCAGGAGCAGTTAACGGCAGTGTGGGAATCGCTTTCAATAACAACTTTCAGATCGCATCCCGCACGGTTAACGGGGCTCATGCAATAGAATACACTTATGATAAAGATGGCCAGCCGGTAACAGTAGGTGATATGAGTTTTAGTCTCGATGAGCATAATGGGAGGCTTAACGGTTCGGTACTGCATGCTGTTTCTGATAACTATTCTTATAATAATTTTGGCGATCTCACCTCCTACACGGCTACTCTGGGTGGCTCGGAGCTGTACAGCGTTCAGCACACAGAAACAGATGCGCTGGGAAGACTCGTTAACAGAACTGAAACCGTAGAGGGTGAAACTGTTTTATACAACTACAACTACGATCTTAACGGCCAGCTCACCACAGTTTACAGAAACGGTTCTCTGTATTCTTCATACGGCTATGACTCCAATGGCAACAGGATAAGCTATGTTGGTCCGCGAGGAAACGTAACCGGCTCTTACGACAACCAGGACCGCATGCTCTCCTATGGGGACAACACCTACCAGTACACTGATAATGGTGAACTCCTGAGCAAAACCAACAGTGAAGGCACAACCCATTACAATTATGATGTCCTTGGAAATCTCCTCTCTGTCACATTGCCAGACGGAACCAATATCGAGTATATTATCGATGGACGCAACCGCCGCATAGGCAGACG
Organism: Chitinispirillum alkaliphilum; assembly: GCA_001045525.1. NCBI lineage: Bacteria > Pseudomonadati > Fibrobacterota > Chitinispirillia > Chitinispirillales > Chitinispirillaceae > Chitinispirillum > Chitinispirillum alkaliphilum. The sequence goes on from LDWW01000003.1 coordinate 5,664, forward strand.
TGTCAACGGCTCTTTGATAAGTAAGTATCTCTACCAGGACCAGCTAAACCCTGTAGCCGAACTTGACCCATTCGGAAATGTAGTCTCCCGTTTTGTCTACGGAACAAGGATGAATGTTCCTGATTACATGATACGTGACGGAGTAACCTACAGAATCATAAGTGACCATCTGGGAAGTGTAAGGCTGGTGGTTAATGCTCAGAGCGGGGAAGTGGTTCAGAGGATTGATTATGATGAGTTTGGGGTTGTGTTGTTTGACTCAAATCCCGGATTCCAGCCGTTTGGATTTGCGGGTGGGTTGTATGATGAGTTGACGGGGCTGGTGAGGTTTGGGGCGAGGGATTATGATGCGGAGAGTGGGAGGTGGACGAGTAAGGATCCGATAGGGTTTGATGGTGGTCATCCTAACATTTACAGTTATTGTGGAAATAGTCCTGTGGAGTTTATTGATCCAACAGGAAAGATTGCTGCAACAGCAACTATTGCCGCAACATCTCCAATTTGGGGACCTCCTGTTCTCAAAGGGATTTTATACATCGGAAGTGTTTTAGCTGTAGATGAACTGTTGATAAAACCTTTCTTTAGGGATCGATCAAATCCATTCAGAGGGCCACCTGGTGGTGTATGTGAAATCCCAGGTAAACAGACTCGTAAATACGGACCTGATGGATTTCCTGATATTGATATAGATTTTGATCATGACCATGGACAGGGTACACCACATGAACACAAGTGGAGACGGCCATCAGACGGCAGTCCGCCAACACACAAAGATAGAGGGCATGGTACACCAGTAAAGGAATAAGGAACCAACATGCAGCAAATTACGCTCAATCATTCATTTCATGACTGTTATTTTATAGGTTTTTTACTACAGAATGAAACTACTGCTAAGCTATTTATTAAAGATCTGAATGGGGATAACTTCGAGATACATCTTTTGGATATTGAAAAAATTAGAATCGATAATTTTAGAGAAGGCAATATTATATTATCAATTTCGAGTGGCAACGAAATACTTGCAGACGATCCGCTGATTGACCGGCTTCTTGAAATTGAAACTGAAGAAATGAGAGGAAAGGAATATTATAAAACCCTAATCAGCAAACTCAAATCAGGTGATTTAATTGCCTTTACAATTGATCCATCATATGGAGCAAAAGTGTTAGCATTGTGTAAAAATATTTCTGTAGTAAAAGTTTCATAAACGAATTTCAGTCAGAATATCGATAATTTCTTTTCCTTTCCCCTTATGCTTGGGGGTTTCTTATCCTACAAGGAAATATACCTTGAGGGATATGCGCGGGTGGGCGGCGGCTTAGGGTGTTAAAAAATTGCCTGCCGCCACGGAGTTTGTATATAATGCATTTTGCGACATGCGCTATGATAAAGTAATACCTTATTTTAAGCATGTGTGGAGCCATTGACGGCGGAGCGGACGCAAGAAGGAATTTTATGTAAAAGTCAAACATCCATGGATGGTGTTTGACGGCCCTGGGCGGATAGGCCTACCACCAGTTTCTATCTTCAAATCTTTCCGGACAAGAAAACTGTGGTGCAGCAGCTCGTCAAAGCAAACAAAGTAGCCCATTCGATTCAAGCTCAAACCCGAAACACCTCCTGTAAACATTACAATACAAATAAAAAGACTGTGCATGAAAACGCAGCCCGGGTAAGCGCGCAAGGTTGGACGGAGGGTGACACTTTCTTAAGTGTCAGTGTGCTCAACAGGGCGGAGTCTTCGCAGCCCTATAAACGACGCACCGAGCGATTAGCGAGCCTGTAGGAGAACCGACCCGAGTCCTCGAAGGGTTGCGCCATAATAAATATCTTTATTTCCCAAACACTCTACCAGTGGTGAACTCCTGAGCAAAACCAACAGTGAAGGCACAACCCATTACAATTATGATGTCCTTGGAAATCTCCTCTCTGTCACATTGCCAGACGGAACCAATATCGAGTATATTATCGATGGACGCAACCGTCGCATAGGCAGACGTGTCAACGGCTCTTTGATAAGTAAGTATCTCTACCAGGACAAGCTAAACCCTGTAGCTGAACTTGATCCATCCGGCAATGTAGTCTCCCGTTTTGTCTACGGAACAAAAATGAATGTTCCTGATTACATGATACGGGACGGGGTAACCTACAGGATCATAAGTGATCATCTGGGAAGTGTGAGGCTGGTGGTTAATGCTCAGAGCGGGGAAGTGGTTCAGAGGATTGATTATGATGAGTTTGGGGTTGTATTGTTTGACTCAAATCCCGGATTCCAGCCCTTTGGATTTGCGGGCGGATTGTATGATGAATTGACGGGGCTGGTGAGGTTTGGGGCGAGGGATTATGATGCGGAGAGTGGGAGGTGGACGAGTGGGAGGTGGACGAGTGGGAGGTGGACGAGTAAGGATCCGATAAGGTTTGATGGTGGGGATGGGAATTTGTATAGATACTGTTTCAATGATCCGATTGAACTATGTGGATCCGGAGGGGGAAAGCCTTATTGGTACGGGTGCTTTGGTAGTGGGAATCGGTGTTGGAATATGGAAAGCATATGAGTATTGGAAATCTATAGGAGAACTCTCAGAATCGGTTAGAACGCAACGAGAAGAAATTCAAGATCTAAAAATTTTGACCGAAGAGGATTATTATTCATATCGTGAAACTTATTCCGAATGTTATGTTGATATTAGAAACAAAGCAAAAAATGCATTAGAAAATTCACCTTCCGGAACAGGTTTAACCGGAACACCAATAACATCCAGGTATGATGCAGTTATTGAGGGTTTAAAAATGTCATGGAGGAAAATAAGGGGTTTTTTCAAAAATGAGAAATAATAATAGAAAAAAATTAATGATATTTGCCATTATAATCGCATTACTGCTTGTAGCGAGCACGTTTAAAAATGATATAATTTTTTTAACAGGTTCAATACTTTGGCGGTTGAATAATGGAAGTATGATTACGTTTCATGGAATGAGTTTAAAAGTACCTCTAAATTGGAAAATAGATGAAAATACTGATGAGTTACTAACAATGTATACATTATCCAAAAGTAAAGATAATAAAATTAATATGATTGGTTTTGAACGAGAAGAGGCCACTAGAAGGGGTGTGTATTATAAAGAGCATAAGAATCCAGCTATAATACAGGAGGATATAGAGGTAAATGAAAAATATAAAGTTAGAAGTGTTAGGTTCCTTACAGAAAACGACTCTATATTTTTAAAAGAATACATCTATATTCCGCAGTTTGATATAGTTATGAAAGCTGCTAATCCAAGTAAAAAAATGCGACGTGAATATTTAGATTTGTTAGGTGAAATTAAGTAGGTGAATGACTTGCCTCCAATGGCAACAGGATAAGCCATGTCGGCCCAAATGGAAACGTAAGTGGCTCTTACGACAACCAGGACCGCATGCTCACTTACGGCGGCAACACCTACCAGTACACCGACAACGGTGAACTCCTGAGCAAAACCAACAGCGAAGGGACTACATACTATAACTACGATGTGTTAGGAAACCTCCTCTCTGTCACATTGCCAGATGGAACCAACATCCAGTATATTATCGATGGACGCAACCGCAGAACCGGCAGACGTGTCAATGGCTCTTTGATAAGCAAATATCTCTACCAGGACCAGCTAAACCCTGTAGCCGAACTCGACAATTCCGGCAATGTAGTCTCCCGTTTTGTCTACGGAACAAAAATGAAGGTTCCTGATTACAAGATACGGGACGGGGTAACCTACAGAATCATAAGTGACCACCTGGGAAGTGTAAGGCTGGTGGTTAATGCTCAGAGCGGGGAAGTGGTTCAGAGGATTGATTATGATGAGTTTGGGGTAGTGCTTTTTGACTCAAATCCCGGTTTTCAGCCGTTTGGGTTTGCGGGGGGATTGTATGACGAGCTGACTGGGCTGGTGAGGTTTGGGGCGAGGGATTATGATGCGGAGACGGGGAGGTGGACAAGTAAGGATCCGATAAGGTTTGAGGGCGGGGATGGGAATTTGTATAGGTACTGTGGGAATGATCCGGTGAATTTTGTGGATCCTGATGGTGAAGCTGGGATTTCATCAATTTTAATAGGTGCAGCGGCACTGATACTGTTTCCTTTCGCAACAGACCCTATTAGCTTCCTTTTATCGCCGTTATTAGATTGGTTAGGCATTTCGCCACAACAGCTTGGAGATGGCACTCTTAAACAAAATGAATTTATACTTCCTGCTATCGATGGAACAGATACAAAAAAAATATGCAGAGATAATGAATCAAATAATAAATGGAATGATATTTTTGATAGGGCTGCATACGACGAGAGGAGTAGAGCTTTAGCAGAAGAACGCAAATATAGAGAAGCTAATCGTTGGGTAATGATAATGGAGTATGGGGGTACACGAGAAAGAATTTGGGGTGTTCATGGCCGTCCGTACCTTGGGGGGCGCACAATAAAACCAATAGGAAATTGATGAAAAGGAAAATACTGTTTTACAAAAAGATATTGGCATATGCAATAGTTTTCGGGTACTTTATTCTAAGCTATGTTGGGATAAAAGCTGAATTTTCGTTTATAACACATTTAGTTTTTGTTGCGCTGACATTTACACTGCTGTTTTTATTAGCTGATATTGCAGACAGAATAAAATGACCCTTGCTAGTGTAAATTTTACGCATATTATTTTCTGTAAAAATTGACAGTCTTAAGCAATTCAAAGTTAAATCGATCTGCGTGGAAACGTAAGTGGCTCTTATGACAACCAGGACCGCATGCTCACTTACGGCGGCAACACCTACCAGTACACCGACAACGGTGAACTCCTGAGCAAAACCAACAGCGAAGGCACTACCCACTACAACTATGATGTCCTTGGAAACCTCCTCTCTGTCACATTGCCAGATGGAACCAATATCGAGTATATTATCGATGGACGCAACCGCCGCATAGGCAGACGTGTCAACGGCTCTTTGATAAGCAAATACCTCTACCAGGACCAGCTAAACCCTGTAGCCGAACTTGACCCACCCGGCAATGTAGTCTCCCGTTTTGTCTACGGAACAAAAATGAATGTTCCTGATTACATGATCAGGGACGGGGTAACCTACAGGATCATAAGTGATCATCTGGGAAGTGTGAGGCTGGTGGTTAATGCTCAGAGCGGGGAAGTGGTTCAGAGGATTGATTATGATGAGTTTGGGGTTGTATTGTTTGACTCAAATCCCGGATTCCAGCCCTTTGGATTTGCGGGCGGTTGTATGATCAGAAGACCGGGCTGGTGAGATTCGGGGCGAGGGATTATGATGCAGAGAGTGGGAGGTGGACGGCGAAGGATCCGATAAGGTTTGCGGGTGGGGATGGGAATTTGTATCGGTATTGTGGGAATGATCCGGTGAATTTTATAGATCCAAGCGGTGAGCTTCTAATTGAAGTTACTGTTGGTGTAGTACTTGTAGGGATTATAGTTTCTCCAATTATCTATTATGCATATCGAAAAGGCTTGCACGAAGGGCCGGTAATTAATGAAATCGATCCACTGTCAGCAAGTTATGATGAGTATAGAGCTCAAGTACGTGAAGCAAAAACAGTTTGTGAAGTAACAGCACGAGGTGCAGATGCTTCAGATTATTCGAATCCATTTGCTGGGGCAATTAAGGGAGCAATCACAGGTTTTAAGAGACTTTTCAAATTACCGGAGGAACCCAAATGAAACTGATTATATTGGGTATTCAAATCGTTTGTTTCATATTTTTCGCAGTATTTATTTATAAGAACAAGAAATTTAAACCTGTAATGAAGTACGTCCTATTCTCAATTTGGACCATATGTATGGTTATTGCAGGTTTATGGCAATATTACCAAAGATTCGAAATTGTCGGTGATTATTTTTACTTGGTTAGTAACAATGAAAAAAGTTTCTATATATGCCAAAAAGGCCTGAAATATTACACCGATAACCCAGTAATTTTTCCACTCTTTGTTGATAAGAGAAGTTTGGAAGAATGCATGTATCGTGCATGCAAGGAATGATTATTCATCTTCCCCCGTGCACCTTTTCCCCTTATGCTTGGGGGTTTCTTCTCTTAGAAGGAAATATCCCTTGAGGGAAACGCGCGGGTGGGCGGCGGCTTAGGGTGTTAAAAAATTGCCTGCCGCCACGGAGTTTATCATAAAATTCCTTTTGCGATCCCCGATAGAAAATCGGGGGAGCCATTGACGGCGGAGCGGACGCAAGAAGGAATTTTATGTAAAAGGCAAACATCCATGGATGGTGTTTGACGGCCCTGGGCGGATAGGCCTACCACCAGTTTCTATCTTCAAATCTTTCCGGACAAGAAAACTGTGGTGCAGCAGCTCGTCAAAGCAAACAAAGTAGCCCATTCGATTCAAGCTCAAACCCGAAACACCTCCTGTAAACATTACAATACAAATAAAAAGACTGTGCATGAAAACGCAGCCCGGGTAAGCGCGCAAGGTTGAACGGAGGGTGACACTTTCTTAAGTGTCAGTGTGCTTAACAGGGCGGAGTCTTCGCAGCCCTATAAACGACGCACCGAGCGATTAGCGAGCCTGTAGGAGAACCGACCCGAGTCCTCGAAGGGTTGCGCCATAATAAATATCTTTATTTCCCAAACACTCTACCAGTGGTGAACTCCTGAGCAAAACCAACAGTGAAGGCACAACCCATTACAATTATGATGTCCTTGGAAATCTCCTCTCTGTCACATTGCCAGACGGAACCAATATCGAGTATATTATCGATGGACGCAACCGCCGCATCGGCAGACGTGTCAACGGCTCTTTGATAAGTAAATATCTCTACCAGGACCAGCTAAACCCTGTAGCTGAACTTGACCCATCCGGCAATGTAGTCTCCCGTTTTGTCTACGGAACAAAAAATGTTCCTGATTACATGATACGTGACGGAGTGACTTACAGAATCATAAGCGATCATCTGGGAAGTGTAAGGCTGGTGGTTAATGCCCAGAGCGGGGAAGTGGTTCAGAGGATTGATTATGATGAGTTTGGGGTTGTGCTGTTTGACAGTAATCCCGGATTCCAGCCGTTTGGATTTGCGGGTGGGTTGTATGATGAGTTGACGGGGCTGGTGAGGTTTGGAGCGAGGGGTTATGATGCAGAGAGTGGGAGGTGGACTGCGAAGGATCCGATAAGGTTTGCGGGTGGGGATGGGAATTTGTACCGGTATTGTGGGAATGATCCGGTGAATTTTGTGGATCCTGAGGGGGGAAGCGGGGATTTCATCAATTTTGATAGGTGCAGCGATAGCAATATTATCTCCTTTTCCAACTGATCCTATCAGCGCATTGTTATCTCCGTTATTAAATTGGTTAGGTATTTCGCCACAACAGCTCGGAGATGGTACTCCAAGATGGAATTGAACTGCCTTTTGAGGACGTAATTGAAGCAGGACAAGATGTGTGTAGAAATAATGGTTCAAATACATGGCGTAATATTTTTGACAGAGCTGCTGAAGCTAGCCTGAATTATGCATAAAAAAAGGCAGCATTGGATTTAAGTTGTTGTTATATTATAAGTTAGACACAAATTAATATCAACCAACATTTCCAATAACTGCCATGTATAAATATACACAATCAGAACTTGTTTTTGAAAGCCTTAAAGGTAAAAAAGTGACTGCGGATTTTGAAGGAGGTTATATCACCAGTGATGCAGGTTTACTTCTTTTACGATCTCTCTCGAAAAGAGCCGGATTAATAGATAATGCCGCTGGATCGATAAGAGACCGACGACATTCATCATACATCGACCACACCATTAAAACCCTTCTCAACCAGCGAATAATGCAGATCGCTTTGGGGTATTACCATTCACTTGATTGTAACAGAATGCGTGATGATGTCGCGTTAAAAATTGCTTGTGACAAATCAAACAAGAAGCCTTTAAGCAGCCAGTCAACAATGAGCAGATTGGAAAACAGCCTGAGCAGGACAGATTTATACAGACTAAGCCTTGCGATCTGCAACCAATTTACTGCATCATTACAGGAAGCCACCCAAAAAATAATTCTTGATATTGACGATACCTGTGACCCTACCCATGGAGCGCAGCAGCTAAGCATATTCAATGCCTTTGATAACACCTATTGCTACCGTCCCTTACATATCTATGAGGGCAAAACAGGAAAGCTTGTTACCGCAGTTCTTAGACCAGGCAAACGCCCAAGCGGGACTGAGGCCAGAAGCATTCTGAAACGAGTAATTAAAGAGATCCGAAGCAGGTGGCCAAAGGTAAAGATCCTTATCAGGGGAGATTCACCCGATGCGGCGGTTGTGTCCTGACCGGTTATTCTCACTCAAAGTGACCGGTCAGGACGCAAAATATATTTTACAACTGTTATTAGCCTTCTGTTAAACAGCGAAAATGGTCACATAACTTGAGAATTACCGCTCACATAACTGAGAACGAGCATGATAAAGCAGCATGTGTGCAAAAAATGGCAATACTCAATTAAACCGATGATACTCATGTCCGGTGCATTATGAAGGTCTGTGACTGGTGACAGGGGTTACAATTTTACAAAGGAACATTTGAAATGAAAAACCTTATACGTATTTCTCTTCTTGCAGTTCTTCTTTGTGTGTCGTACCTGTATCCTTTCTATGTCAAATTACCGGCTTCTTTTACAGCTTCCTCAGAAATAAACATATACTCCCGGCCAGACAGTTCTGCTGCCGTAATCAAAAATATCAAAGCATCAGAGGAAGTAACTGTCCTTGCTCTTATCGATATGCCAGAATCCCCGGATGCTCCTGCGATCCCTGCGGATATTGCACGTGTATACGAGTGGGAATCTTTGCGGTTTCTGTATAGAAACACGTGGGCTCAAGTCGTATACCACCAGGGCGACGAAGAGATTACCGGATATTGCAGGTATAATTCATTAGAATTCCCAGCCTATACCATGAAAATTGATGATGACAATGCTGTAAGATATCCACTGGTAAATGGTCACTGCAAAAAGGGGGGAGCTGGATTTATGTGTGACATTCCTCTCCCTGAGCCACGAAGTGAACTCTTTTCAATGATGGAGCTATCAGAACTGTTTTTTAAAGCAACGCACATCAATTTCAATATAAAGCATTTTGATATGTTAATGCAGAAGCATGAGATATCATACACATACGATGATGATCAGATTGTACTCAACAGACCCTTATGGTTTACCTATATTACCGAAGATTCTGTGGGGATTTCCTCTTCTTCGCAGATTAACACTGTAAATTTCTCAACTTTTGAGCCTTATTGTTTTGATCTGGTTCGTGGGCGCTACAAAATAATTAGATTACCCGAAGGGTTGAACTCGTCAACAAAGGCTGTCCTGTTTGGCTTCCCTCTGAAAGATTCCGCTACCGGTACTTTGCCTGATTTGTCACGGGCGCAGATAGAAAAAGAAATTATTGGTAACCGCTATGAGTTAACCAGCGAAAATTATTGTTCTGGCAACAGGACATTTGATACAAATCGTGACTATCGTGAAATATTGAGGGTTGATCTGAACAGAGATGGTTTGATTGATTTAATAATAGTCGAAAGGAGTCATTTTAATTGCCACAATAGTGAACTGCAGACCAATCGGTCCATCGCAGTGAGCCACAGGGGGGAATGGTACTTAGTCTCATTCAGCATACATGGCACTCCAGAATAATGGCAACCGATCAATAGAGTCACAATCACCACACACATTTGATAAATCAAAACCGACCCTTCAGGGCTCCGGAAAAAAAACAGGGAATTCCAGCACGGTGCAAAGGAAGCCCCGTGCTGTTATGGAGCGCTCTTTCAGAGCTTTGGGAGAACAGGGGAGTTTGACAAGGCTGAATGTGTTCAACTACACTCTATACTACTGCCACGGCCTTGAAAATAAACCTTCACTCTAAAGGGCTACAATATTCGCCATCCAAAATGTGCCCGCGGGATGTATGACCGCATTGAAGGGGTACCCGAAAATCACGGCGAGGTCCGCCGAACCGAGAGTTGAGGGTAGGGGAATGCTTTCCCTATCAGAAAATTCCTCATCACAATTTCCCCCTCCTTTCAATCTCCACCTTCCTAAAAAATAACAACCAGTATATTGTATCATCATACCATAGTAATTTATCTTATAAAGTCAATTAATTTGTTGTGAGGAATAGAATGTTGGATTATGTGTTGTCTATAACCGTAATAGTTCAGGGTAGAATGTTGCAGGAGGGTTAACATGAGAAAAAATTATGCAAATATAATTCTTACTATGCTTGGTCTGTTTAGCATATCTTTCGCAGATACATCTTTTGTAAGTTGGTGGGAAGATTGGGGAAGAAGGATTATTCCAATAATTTGACTAAGGAAGACAGTATAATTATTCACGATACAAAAAGATATGACTACGTTGATTTAGAGATATATGAAGTAAAAAGTAAAAAAATACTTAGTACAGATTCTGTTAATTATACAACACGTATAATATATGGATATAATGGTGAAAAGTGGCTGGTCAAAGTACCTGTTTTTACATTCGAAACAGGTTGTTTTGAAGAGATGGAACTGTGTCAAAATATGAATTCATGGCTATATTCAAAGTCAAAAATGCAACTCACAAGATTAACATAAACCCATATTGTGATTATTACTATCATGCAGATGATGTGACATTTGATATTTACACTGTTCAATCTGACAAATACTACCTCTCAGCAATTTGGAACGGACCTGCGTGTGGCCCAAGTATTTTGTTTATTTTGATAAAGAAACTGGAAAATTTCATAAAGTCTCAGAGATATGCATACATTGAGCTTATATATAATCAACAAACCGATTCCGGATTAACTACAATTTGGAAGATAAAACATGAAAAAAACTCATTCTATTTCTATGAATAATCTGTCAATTAAAGTAATCACAATTTTGATGTTTTTTATTATTGTTTCGGGTACTACCGATACAGCATCGTCTCAGAAATCCGAAGAATCAAAAGTGAAAGAACAGTGGTTATCTCTGGGGTACGAAAAACTCGATTCCGCAGGGATGATTTATGGAAGGGAAGAAGCACGGTTAAGATTACCTGTAAGTAATGTGAATTCGTTTTTTGATTCTTTGGGGGCACAAGGTTTCCTTATGAAGCCTGTTCTTGATGAAGAGGTGATGTTTTCCTTAAATGAACTTCGGTTTTTTTTAAATAATAATTTTGAAACAGATTCGGTTGCATTTTCATTTTCCTCTGAACCGTCACGCGGACGCGATTCTACTTCTTTCTGGGAAATCTTCTCTCCAATTGTGAGGGATATTACTTTCTCTAAATCCCTTCCAATCTTGATTTTTTCTTCAGATGGTTCTTATCGTTATTCAGAAATTCAGGTACTCTCCTCTATAGGATTTGGAGGTCATCAACGAGACATTTTTCTCATTAACGGGCATGAGCGATTTGATGATAACAGCGTTCCCATTGTATATACATTTAATGAACTAACTGAAAATGACATCGCTATAGCCTTTTTAAGCAGAAGTGCTTATCTTCAAATGAGTCGCAGCACTATTGAGGTAAAAAAAGTGGAAATTCCTGGTAGGGAATGCATTGGATGTTATCAACCCTGTTATGAGAGTGACAAAGCCTACTTTTTTCACTTAAATAACAGCCAATCTGCTGAAGCAGTACTTTTTCTTATGGAGGACTGTCCTGAAGGTACGTGTTATTTTTGTTTTACTGCGTTAACAATGGCAATTCACCTGCATGATAGCTGGTATAGAACTGCGCTTCGGCAGTATGACCATGATGGATTTGTTGGTTTTTAAGAACTTTAGCCACAGAGTTATCACTGCCTTGGAACTCCAACTATGAGCCTCACAAGAAGGGCACTGTATAATTTCAGGGTGCATCATTATCTTCTTGTTGGCGGAGACTCTGCGTGGCTCTTAGTGAAAACTATGAAATTGACGAAACGCTCATAGAAAAGCTTGATGATGTTGCTCCGCTCAAGAGTATGCAGAATCAACAGACTCCTACCGAATCATTATTATAAACAGCATGTGTGCAAAAAATGGCAATACTCAATTAAACCGATTATACTCATGTCCGGTGCATTAAGAAGGTCAGTGACTGGTGACAGGGGTTACAAATTTACAAAGGAACTTTGAAATGAAAAACCTTATACGTAATTCTCTTCTTGCAGTCCTTGTTTGTGTGTCGTACCTGTATCCTTTCTATGTCAAATTACCGTCTTCTTTTACAGCTTCCTCAGACATAAACATATACTCCCGGCCAGACAGTTCCGCTTCCATAACCAAAAATATCAAAGCATCAGAGGAAGTAACTGTCCTTACTCTTATCGATATGCCAGAATCCCCGGATGATCCTGCGATCCCTGCGGATATTGCACGTGTATACGAGTGGGGGGAATCTTCACGGTTTCTATATAGAAACACGTGGGCTCAAGTCGTATACCACCAGGGCGACGAAGAGATTACCGGATATTGCAGGTATAATTCATTAAAATTCCCGGCTTATACCATGAAAATTGATGATGACAATGCTGCAAGATATCCACTGGTAAATGGTTACTGCAAAAAGGGAGAGGCTGGATTTATGTGTGACATTCCTCTCCCTGAGCCACGAAGTTCACTCTTTTCCATGATGGAGCTATCAGAACTGTTTTTTAAAGCAACGCACATCAATTTCAATATAAAGCATTTTGATATGTTAATGCAGAAGCATGAGATATCATACACATACGATGATGATCAGATTGTCCTCAGCAGACCCTTATGGTTTACCTATATTACCGAAGATTCTGTGGGGATTTCCTCTTCTTCGCAGTTTGATGCTGTAAATTCCTCAAATTATGACCCTTATTGTTTTGATCTGGTTCGTGGGCCATACAAGATAGTTAGATTACCGGAAGGTTTGAACTCGTCAATAAAGGCTGTCCTGTTTGGCTTCCCTCTGAAAGATTCCGCAACCGGTACTTTGCCTGATTTGTCACGGGCGCAGATAGAAAAAGAAATTATCGGTAATCGCTATGAGTTAACCGGCGAAAATTATTGTTCTGGCGACAGAACATTTGATACAAATCGTGACTATCGTGAAATATTCAGGGTTGATCTGAACAGTGATGGTGTGATTGATTTAGTAATATTCGAAAGGAGTTATTTTAATTGCCACGATAATGAACTGCAGACCATTCGGTCCATCGCAGTGAGCCACAGAGGGGAATGGTACTTAATCTCATTTAGCATACATGGCACTCCAGAATAATGGCAACCGATCAATTATAAAGAACAGAAAATGACTTCATTTTTCTGAACTATCATCATTTCTATACTCTCCGATCTTGGGGTACCTGGAGAGATACAGATCCATGGCTTTGAATACAACCTTTCAACAGACTCGCACGCGGGCTAACGATTATTATCTCTCAGCTCCCTTATCTTCTCAATACCCAGTGCGGTTATTTTTTCAATCTGTTCATCACCCATCCCCAGTTCAATCATTTTCTTCGCATTTTCAATCTTGCCCTCGGTTTCCATCCTTAAACTATTTTTCAGCTATAGTAGGCATTTTTTTTATCCTCCGATCAGCGCACTTTCTATGAACTCCTGATTTAACTGTTCTGCATTTTTGGCATCCGTTATGGTGCTGAGATAACGGTATAAGGTTTTTTCAACATATATAAAAATGCCGGTTTACTACTTAGTTTAACACCGTAAAGGATATATATATCCGGGCAGGTTTTGGTTTAAAAAAATGCTTCGTAGTGCAAAATGTAGCTTCTTAAATAAAGGCAGCAGTTATATTAGTGTACATGATAGGTAATCTCTTCTGCTTTGCTGTTAAGGATTTCTTTACATTTAATCTGTTTTAATGGTTATTATATTTTAAATGTTGATCGTAATCATTAGGAAATCTTACAGTGCGGGACCGCTCTTGGAACACTTCAGAGTTTGATATCTGCAGCTGAAATATCTTTGGGATTGTCACAATATAAACAATATTTTTGAGAGAGAATCATATCTCTCAGAGAAGAGTACTATGAGTTTTACATCACTGGGATTAGAGGAAACCATTATTCAGGCTGTATACGCCTGCGGACACTGCACTCCTACCCATATTCAAACACAAGCTATCCCGCCCGTTCTTCAGGGCAGGGACATTATCGGCTGTGCGCCGACCGGAACAGGAAAAACTGCAGCATTTGTTCTTCCAGTTCTCAGCCGTATGGTCAAGGATCCCGGCTCCAACTTTAGCCGCAGCCCCAAAGTACTGGTTTTAACTCCTACACGTGAGCTTGCACTACAGGTAGAAGAAGCATTCAGAAGTTACTGCATGTATACCGAATTACGCGTCCTTTCGGTATATGGTGGAGTCAGTATCAATAATCAGCTTCGGGAACTGAAAAGGGGAGTGGATATAATTGTTGCCACACCCGGTCGGTTATTGGATCATCTGCAGCGTCGCACCATTGACCTTTCCAAAATAGCGACCCTTGTCCTCGATGAAGCTGACAGGATGTACGATATGGGGTTTGTCAATGATGTGAAGAAAATTGTTGCCATGGTTCAGAAAAGGCGCCAGACACTTCTTTTTTCAGCCACCATGTCAGATGAAATCCGTTCTCTTGTGGTAAAATTTATGAATTCGCCCAAATTTATTGGTATGGAAGAAAAATCAGCTCCTGCCAAAACAATAACACAGCAATTTTTTGAAATACCCCGAGATCAAAAATTTAATCTTCTGAAGCATATACTCCAACAGGAGAATGCAGAAACGGTACTTGTTTTTTCCAGAACCAAACATGGTGCAGACAGAATCAAAAAACGGCTCGACAGAAATGGGATCGCTTCTGCTGCAATACATTCCAACCGTTCACAGGGACAACGTCAGCGTGCTTTGGAGGGTTTTAAAAAGCGGCAATTCAGGGTTTTGGTGGCTACAGATATCGCTGCACGCGGGATCGATATTGCAGGTGTCTCACATGTGGTAAACTTTGATACCCCCGCTTTTGTGGAGGATTATATTCATCGCATAGGAAGAACCGGAAGAGCAGAGCTAAAGGGTAAGGCTATGACACTTGTTTCAGAGGAAGAAATCAAGAGTTTCAGAAAAATTGAAAAGCATACAGGCTGCAGGTTTAAGTTAACACAGTACCCCGGATTTAAATCTTCAGAGGTTCCCCCAAAATCAGAGAAGTTTTCATCACATAAGCATATGGCAAAAAGAGCTGGGAAAAAATACAGAAAACCTGCCGGCACTTCATCTGTAAAGGTAAAGGTATGAGGTAATCCCAGGAAGGTAAGTTTACATGAAGATAATCGTTGATGCAGATGCCTGTCCCAGGGCAATAAAGGATATTCTTTTCAGGGCTGCACAGAAAGCTGAAATTGAAACTGTTTTGGTGGCTAATACACATATACGTACCCCACCTTCTTCTCTCTTTACATCTGTAACGGTTTCATCCGGGTTTAACGACGCTGATGACAGGATTGTAGAACTGGTGGGCGAAAAAGATCTGGTTATTACTGCAGATATCCCTCTTGCCAGCCGGGTAATTGAAAAGGGTGCAGTTGCCCTTGATCCGCGCGGCCAGCTCTACACAGAGGAGAATGTGGGTTCACGTCTCAGTGTTCGCGATTTCATGGAGGAATTACGGTACTGCGGGGTAAACACAGGGGGACCTGCGCCTCTGGGGCCCAGAGACCGCCAGAATTTTGCCAATCAGCTGCAGAAATTTCTGAACAGGTAAGATGTTTGGATAAATTGCACTCTACTGAATAAAAAAGGAATCATATTCAGTAGAGTTGATCTCTCCTTCTTAATCGGCTTATCGGGATGGTTAATCCAAACCTATCGATTTGAACCACGCTTTCTGCTTTTCTCCCATCTCCTCTGGACTTACTTCCCATTTATAACTTGCGATGGACCAGCGGATTCCGAACGGATCCTGGATCTGTCCCAAACGGTCGCCCCAGAACTGGTCCTCCATCTCCATGGTGACTTTACCCCCTGCTTCTATGGCATTTTTGAAAGTTGTGTCGCAATCTTCGACGTAAATCCACAGATGGATGGC
Source organism: Chitinispirillum alkaliphilum (assembly GCA_001045525.1). Lineage (NCBI taxonomy): Bacteria > Pseudomonadati > Fibrobacterota > Chitinispirillia > Chitinispirillales > Chitinispirillaceae > Chitinispirillum > Chitinispirillum alkaliphilum. The sequence goes on from LDWW01000003.1 coordinate 21,739, forward strand.
ATCTCCCACAACTGCTCTGTTCTGCTCAAAATTATCGGACATCATTATATTGCTGTCTCCGATTTTTATAACCGTATGCATAACTCTGCCATCGGGGGATTCCATGACCGGCATTGGGAGGGTAGCTCCAAAAGCCTTTTTGTAGTATTCTATTGCTTCTTTGCAACCACCATTGAAATTGAGATAGGCCGTAACAGTGTTATACCCCTCGGGAACCGCTTTTTCTGCTTTTTTTGTCATGATTGTATACCTCTTTCGATTGGCGTATTAATGGTCAGTTACTTTTCACACAACTCTTTTAACCTGGCCAACCCCTCCTCCCACATTTGGGAGAAAGAGTCAAAGTAGTCTTCTGTTATATCCTGTTCGATACTCAGCTCGGTAAATTTCCCGCTTTGTGATACTTTGTAGGTTTCTTTAAAGCCCTGCCATTCTTTGATTTCCGGAGCTGAATATTCCTCTTTACCATTTTTTATACTTCCAAGGTATATAAATGAGATAACCTCTGATGGTTTGTGGGTAATAATTCTGCTTACCATTCCATCTTCTTCCGGGGTTTTAAAATAAACCTTACTGTCTTCCCGCCAATCTGAAGTCTGAGCATAGGTGCCGGGATAAAATGCCGATGCCCATTGAGGGTAGGTTTTATCACCGAGTAAAACCTCCCAGACACGCTCCTTTGAGGCACTTATAATTATCGACTTTTTTATCGTTTTTTTCATTGTGACAAACCCGTGCTTTTTTAATTGTATTCTGGTAAATTCAAAAATTGTGTTTAGTATGTTTTTTGCAGTACCAACTGTCTCTTAAGTATGTATGGAGAAACGTGTCTGTATCACTTGCAAGAAATATACCTGATCGGACTGCTGAGGAAATAAACGCCTGGATAAGCCGGGAAAAAAGAAATCCGATTACTGCATCCGTTTGTAGGTTTTGGACAGAAATTAACAACCAAACCCCCATACAGACATATATTATCAGTTCATAACATAACCAAGGAGCAAATGTCATGGAAATCAGAGATGTAAAAGAGCAAAAAGCACTTGCTGTCAATTTAACGACTCCCTTTTCAGAACTACCCAATGTAATAGGTAAAGTATACGGGGAAATAATGGAGTATATGGGGCGTAAGGAGATACCAATAAAGGGATTTCCCTATGTGCTGTATCATAATATGGATATGGATAACCTGAAAATCGATATCGGATGGCAGATCGATCAGGATGATGAGGGTGAAGGACGAATCAAACAAACTGTGATTCCCGCAGGTAAGGTGGTGTATGCGATGCATACCGGTCCCTATTCAACTCTGGAAAAAACCTACAACGAGGTCATGGATTATATGGAAAAAGAGGGGATCAAAACTGAAGAGTGGATGTATGAAGTGTATCTCAATTCCCCGGAAAACACTCCTGAAGACCAGTTGAAAACCGAGATTCACTTTCCTGTTAAATCAGAAAAGTAGTACAACCCCCAATTTTCAGCGTGGACTGAGGCCCCCGAAAACTTTGCAAGGGGACAGAGCAATTCACTAAGTCCGGTTTGTCTTTTAAGCATTGAGAAATCTTTGTTCATTTTGTCCTGTCAAATGATGGAGCATCCCCTTGCACAGTAGGGGATGCCAATCACCAATGGGGGGCTGCAGAGCTTAAGAGGAAGAGCCTTTCTTTTTGGTTTTGCTTATCCCGCTCTGTTTTACAGAATCCCTGAAAACATCAAAAAAATTTCATCCCAAGATGCGTTTTGCTCCATGGGGAATATTGCGAGAGGATTTAACATTGGTAGCAGTGGTTGAGGGAGCATAACAAGAAAGAAAATGAGATTTCAAAACGTAAAACAATGACTTTCGCTGATAAACCCGCCGGGGGCTTCTCTTATGCTTGGGCAAACCAAGGGCTACTGTTCAAAACCGCTATTTACTTTTTGGATGAAATTTTTCCGGTTTTCTTTTGACACTATGTCATCTGCACCGGCATTGATAGCCCTCTCTCTGTACAAGTCTACCTCATGCCCTGTGACAACAAGAATATACATAGATTTGTTTGCTGGTCTAATTTTTCTTATCAATTCCAATCCATCCATACCCGGCAGCGATATATCCACCAGAATCAAATGAGGATTCAGGTGTGGAATATCTTCGAGAGCTTGTTCTGCAGTTTCACTTTCACCCACGATCTCGATAGATGGAAAATTTTTTTTCAACGTTCTTTTGAGGATAATTCTCATATCCTCATGGTCTTCAACAATATAGACTTTCATTTATTCACCTGGTTTAGAATGAAGCAGTATATAAGTATTGTACAGTAAAATGTGGGAATTGTCAACATCTCTCGTCAGGTAAAAAGATGCTGCAACTGGTACCTTTGCCCGGTTTTGAATCGATTATAAAATTGCCTCCGAAAAGTTTCAGTCTCTCCTCGATGCTGAAGAGTCCAAGCATTGTTTCTTCTCCCATCCTTTTTCGTGCTTCAGTTACACTAAATCCGCGGCCTTTGTCGCTTATCTTTATTATGATATCTTTTTCTTGGCACTTTGCCACTAATTTGGCTTCGAGAACACCGGAATGCCTTACAACGTTAAAAAGCAGTTCTCTTATCATCTGTATCAGCATAAGTTGTATATCATTTTTGATTTTACTGATATGTGGATCGATCTGCAGGGTAGTTTGCAACTTGTAGTGGCGCAACATGTGTGCTGCAAGCCAGTTCAGGGCTGCATCCAGTCCCTGATTTTTCAGAACCGGAGGATTGAGCTCTATAGAGGTTGCTTTGGTAACCTGGAGAGATTTTTCAATAAGTCGTATTGTTTCTGCTATTTCATCGGTGTGGGTTGCACAGATTTCTTCACCTTCTTTGTGTTCTTCGAGATGCTGTCCAAGTTGCATCTTTGCAGCGAGCAGAAGCTGTTGGAGGTTTTCGTGAAGAATGTGTGAAAAACGTTTACGTTCTTTCTGCTCTGCTATGGTAAGTGCTTTTGTGAGTGTGCGAACCTGGTCGGTTCGCTGTACTACGAGATCTTCAAGATTTTCATTCAGTACCTTGAGTCTGTTTTCACTTTTTAGCAAAGATTCCTGAGCTTCTTTGATATTGTCAATGTTGGTAGCGGTCCCATACCATTTGATCACTTTACCATCTTTATTTCTAACCGGTACAGCACGACTCAGGTACCAGTGAAATGTAGAGTCTGCATGTTTGACTCTGTGCTCAATCTGATAGATTTCACCCGTCTCAACCGATCGGTTCCAGGCATCGACTGATGGTTGCAGATCTGATTCGTGAAGAACCGGTGTCCAGCTCCATTCACCAGTGGACCTTTGGTATATACCACTGAACTGTTTGAAATTTTGATTGTAATAATCAATCCTACCGTCAGGCTCTGCAGTCCATACAAGCTGGGGCATCGAGTCTGCCAGATTACGGAATTTTTTCTCACTCTCCAAAAGCGAGTCCTGTATCTTTTTGAGATCTGTTATGTCCCTTGCTATGCCAATGATTTCCCTGACGTTACCGGAATCATCCCTCGAAAAAGGGGTTACCCTCAGATCCATCCAGCGCATTGACCCATCCTTATGAATAGCTCTGTGTGTCAGAGTTAGAATATCGTCCTCTGATGCCCCGATCATATTTTTAAAAAAACGCTCTGTTTTCTCAAAATCCTCTCTGGCTACTACAATCTTAAGAAGGTTTTCCATACCGGAGAATTCCTGTGAAGTGTAACCCAGAACTTCAGAGATGCTTCTATTGGTGTATACATTTCTGTTTTTGGAAATGTCAAGCACGAATATGACATCCGGAGTAGTATCAGCAACTCTTTCAAGCCACTGTCCGGTACGCTCGACTTCCAGTTCGTATTTTTTGCGCTCTGTTATATCCAGTACAAATGCAAGAATATGTTTGTGCGGTCCGGGAAGCATGGTGTCAGCCAGAAGAACCCACACTCTCGAACCATCTTTTCTGATATATTCCTTTTCGTAAGGTGTGGCCGTTCCTTTCTCATCCAGTTCTTTCAGAGCTTTGCGGTCGGATTGTTCATATTCTGGTGGAGTCAGGTCTGTCCACTTTATTTTTCCTTCCTGAAACTCTTCTCTGCTGTATCCAATAGTTCTTAAAAAATAGTCATTTGCTTCGAGTATCCCGCCGTAAGGGTCTGCGATAACGATACCCGTAATATCAGATTCGAATATTCTCTGGAAACGAACAGAATAGGCTTGAAGCTGCTCCTGGAGGACTTTCTGCTCGGTGATATCGGTGTTGGTGCCAAACCAGCGGATCACGTCTCCCGCACTGTCCCGCACTGGAACCGCTCTGGAGAGAAACCACCGGTACTCTCCGTCTTTGCTGAGCAAGGGAAAGGTATCTTCCCAGACCTCTCCGGTATCCCAGGAGTGCTGAATTTTTTTAACAACTCTGTCCACATACTCTGGATGATGCACCGATCTCCACCCCCATCCCTTCATCTGCTCAAAAGTAGTACCGGTGTAATCGTACCACCTCTTGTTATACCAGAATATGTAGCCTGCTTTATCCGCCATCCAGGCAAGTTGCGAGATGTTATCTGCCAGATTTCTGAATTTTTCCTCGTTTTGCCGCAGTTGGTTTTCAGCTTCCTCGATCCTTTTTCGCGCTAAGACCTGATCGGTAATTTCGTTTGCGACTGAAAGGGTAAGAGATTGATTCTCTTCGGAATACGGCAGAGGAACTACATGGTGATTAAAATAGGCAAGGCGTCTCTCTTTGCCTATCCCCACATAGGTTTCCAGTTCCTTTTGGTATTGTTCTTTTCCGGTCTTTCTGGCTTTCTCAAAGATTTCAAGCCCACCCTGAGAAACGTAATCGGGAAACACTTCGCCGATTGACTTACCGATCATTTCAAAAGGGAGTGAGCCTGGAATACGGGAGTATGTGGGGTTAACATACTCATAGGTGTAGTCATCTGCTCTTACAATTGCAATTCCAACCGGTGCAGTTTTAATGATAGTTTTGTAGAACTCGCTCTGAGATCTGTTTTTCTTAAGCAGACGGTCTCTTTCTTTTGCCATACTTCTCTCCTTCAACAGAGAGCGGCTTCTTGCGGTGATAGTGAAAGTAAAAGCCCATAAAACCACAATCGATATAGCCCTGTTAATAAGTGCTATCATAAATGGGAGACCGGGGGGGGAAAAAACAATCCCCAGAATGAGGAAAAGGGATAAAACGGCTGAAATCTGGTAGATGATATGCCTCTTTACAAACCCCGAAAAAAACAGTATCGGAATCAGATAAAGTACACCTGCCCCGTAACCCAGTGGCAGAAACAGGTCTGCAATCACTACCAAAACAAAAAAGAGTGTAACCAAACCGATCGTAATTTTTTGAGGTATAACCATTTTGTCAACCAGTGTTCGATGTAAGCGTAAACAATTAAAAATCTCCCAGTGTAAAATAAAAGATTGCTCCCTTGTTTTCACCTCCTTGTGCCCAAATCTTTCCGCCATGCCTTTCAATCACTCGTTGAACCATTGATAAACCTATTCCCGTGCCGCTGAATTCTTTCTCCGCATGAACCCTTTTAAATGGCTCAAAAATTGATTTTGCAAATTTAGGTTCAAACCCCACTCCGTTATCCTTTATGTAATAAACAGACTTTTTGTTTCGGGTAAATGCACCAAATTCGATTATGGCTTTCTCTTTTTTACGTGTATATTTCCAGGAATTTCGCAGCAGGTTTTCGACTGCTATATGTAACAGACGGGGATCTGCTTTGATTTTTATCCCCCCCTTGGCTATAAGCTCAATTGCCCTCTGAGGTTCATCCCTTTTAAGCTCCGCAAAATAATCCTCTATCATTTCGCTTAGATCAACCTCCCTGATGTGTACTTCCTGGCGGTTTATCCGGGAGAGGTTCAATATGTCGTTAATAAGTTTTTTAGACTTCTCCACACTTGTGAATATTCGGGCTAGATAGTCTGCCCCCTCAGCATCAAGCTGATCGGAGTAGTCCTGAAGAAGCAGAGTGGTGAATCCGGCAATGGTGTTGAGCGGTCCCTTGAGATCATGTGATACCGAGTAGGAAAATGCTTCAAGATACTCATTTGCTCTTGCCAATTCCTCTGCTCTGTTTTGGAGTTGTTCCTGAAGATGTTTTAAATTCGTGACATCGGAAAACTGCATCACCACACCAAGTTTTCTGTTATCAGGTCCGGTTACAGGGGAGGCGCTGGCTGCGACCCAATAGGACTGGCTGCCATGGGTTATCCGCATCACCTCATCCCGAACCGTTTCTCCTCTGTTCTGCGCGCGCAATGCGGGGGTTCCCTCTGCTGGATATAACTCTCCTTGGGGGGTTTCAATTTTTACATATCCCATCATTTCATTGTAACTGAGCCCTGTACGATCATTATCAAAACCCATTAATTTTTTTGTAACCTCATTCATTCTTCTGATCGTACCATCCGTATCGTAGAGAATGTAGCCGTTGGGCAGAGAGTTCAGGGTTGCTTCAAGCTCTGCTGCTTTTTTTTCACTCTCCTCAAGAATCTGTTTTCTGTCCGTGATATCTATCCCTGTGGCGATAATGAATTCTACCTTGCCATCTTCATCACAAAGCACCGTATTGCGCCACCTGATATAATGTTCTGATCCATCGCGGGTTATCAGAATGCTTTCATATTCAACAGGATGCTCAAAGCTAATATCAGCATACACTCTTTTTATACCATCTAAATCTTCATTACGGAAAAAATCCCAGAATATCCTTCCCTGCAGCTCGTCTGCGGTAAAGCCGGTATTTGATTCACATGCTCTGTTGAAGTAGACAATTTTTCCCTCTCTGTCGAAAATGATTACTATAGCACCCTGGGTCTGAAGGATTTTTGAATAGAAATTCCTCTCATCGGAAAGCTGTTGTTCCATTTTTTTCCGGGAGGTGATATTCCTCTTTATTATTACCGACAGGATCTGCTCACCACTTTCGTTTTTAACAGGTTCACCACTTATACTAACAAATACCCCTTCCCCGGAACCAACCTTTTTACCGTACAATTCCCAATCTTTCACAGATTCCCCGTTTATTACCTTATATTCCGGCCATTGATCAGGAGGTACAATGCTATCATCGGGATAATACAACTCATACTTTTGTGTAAGAGAAGAGAGATTGTCCTGCTTTTGTTCGTTATCGGGAACATTTATTATTCTTCTGAGTGCTTCATTTATCATTATGATATTCCCGTCTTTGTCAAACACCACTACACCCTCACTCATAGCCCCGAATACAGCTTTCAATTGTGCCTCACTGCTTCTTAAAGCTTCTTCTGCAACTTTGCGCAAAGTAACATCATGGATAATAGAGAACAGAAGCTCTCGTCCCTCAGTTCTTACCGGAGATGAATACACCTCTACCCAGCGCTCCGTGCCATCTGCACGCTTATGGGGGAAAACAAAGTAGTCCCTCTCTTCATAAAGGGCCCTCTGTCTTTCCCGAAATATCTCTTCTTTAGTAAGCTGGTTAATCTGCTCGATATTCATTGTGCGGAGTTTCTCACGGGGAAAACCGTAGAATTTCTCTGCAGCCGGGTTTGCATCTACAATCGCTCCATTTTCCGGTTCGATCAGCAGCATAATTGCCTTGTGGGTTTCAAACATGGTACGGAATCGGTTTTCGCTTTCGTAAATTGCTCTGTCAGCCAGTTTTTTATCTGTTATATCCCGCCAGACTCCAATGACTCCTTTTACTCTGTTGTGCTTGTCCATAACAGGAACAGTATTAACTGATATGTGATGGATTGAGCCGTTTTGGCTAATCCCAAGCTCATAATTGCTCAGGGCAGTTTTGGTTTGCGCTGACTTTGAGAGCGGGAGCTCACATCCGGTACACTCTTTACCACCCGAATTTATTAAATGAAGAAGGCTGAGACGTTCGGTTGCGTCTCTGTGTAAAAGATCCGCTGCCTTCACCCCAAATAACTCTTCAGTTTGTCTGCTTACAACTTTGATCCGGTCATTTTCATCTGTTATAATTATCCCTTCCGGTATAAACTCAAGAAGCATGTTGAAAAGGGTGGTTTTGTCCTCAAGCTGGTTGTTGAGCTGCTCTATTTCCTGCTGTTTCCTTTTTTCTTCCTGCTCTGCTCTCTTTTCACCTGTTATGTCGGAGATTGTCAGAATAATCAGCTTATTTTTGCTGTCGCTCAGTTCTAACAATTCCGCTGATAACTGAAAATGCTGAACAGGGGTATAGTGTTCATCACAAAAACAAAGTTCAGTCTCATTGAGAGATTTCTTTTCTTCAATAATGGTTTCGAGTAGTTTTCTGAGCTCCTCAATGTCCCACTTTTGATTATCAATGTCATAAAAGGGGTGATTTATCACACCCTTTTTGTCCAGCTTAAATTTAGTGTAGAAAGAGGCATTTGCCTCTAAAATCTTTAGATTTTCGTCAAGTATTAAAATAGAATCCCTGGCACTGTTAAGTATGCTCTCTACAAGTACCATGGTATCTTCTATGGTGTGACACAGCTTTTTCATGTAATCTCACACTCTGATTTTATCAGTTCGGGTTTATTAATTTAATGAAAGGAACGCATCGTTATTGAGAGGTGAAGGATTCCGTTTCTCTATCATAAGTAAAAAAGGGTATTGTTTAAGTATCTGCAATTATCCGTCCAATTTATTAGCAATCCCGTTTAGGCCCTGTAAAAAAAACTTGCATACTGTTCAAATGTACAGTATATTTAAAATGAAGCAAAAAATTGAACAAATCTCTCTTCAAGGAGTGTGTGGCATGATCAGGTCAACAGGTTTCAGACCCACAGGAGTGCAGAGCAAACAGTTGGGGATTGAAAAAACATTATCTATGCTAAAGCCGCTGCACTCCTGGATCAGAACTGGAGAGACTGACTCGTCCAAGGTCGGTGGTGCAGATCATAAATGTGGTGTAAATGCCCGTTTCAGTATCAAGGGTGGTTTTACCGGAAGCGGTGTTAACAGGCGCATGGTTATAGTGGGAAAAATAGGCAGGTTCTGAAAAGTACAATGCAGGTCATTTGGCTAAGGCAATTAATTATTAAGACTCTAAGGATATAAAAATGAGTTCACTTTTGACCTCAGAACAAAGCAGGGTTTTACAGTTTATCATTCACTATAAAAAAGAGAATGGGTTTCCTCCCACGGTAAGGGAGATTGCAGAGCATTTCGGCTATAAAAGTATAAACAATGTGCGGCAGCATCTGAGGCTAATCGAGCGCAAGGGTTATGTGCGTATTTTGCAGGGAAAGGCCCGGGGAATTGAGATCGTTGAGGACCCTTTTTCGGCTGATCTTTCAAATGAGGCTGAGGCCGATATGGGGATTCCGCTTGTGGGGTCTGTTGCAGCAGGAAAGCCCATCACCGCCATAGAAAATTTTGATGGCTATGTTACTCTGGACAGAACGATTTTCAGAGGGGATGATCTCTTTGCGCTGAGGATAAAAGGTGACAGCATGAGAGATATCGGGGTGCTTCATAATGATATCGTGGTGGTCCGGAAAAAAAATACTGCAGAAAACGGGGAAGTGGTGGTTGCCATTATGGATGGCGAAGCTACTCTGAAGCGGTTTCTGCGTAAAAAGGATTGCATAGTTTTACGGCCGGAAAACTGCGAATATGATGATATCGTGGTGGAAAACGGCAGTGATATCCAGATCGTGGGTAAACTGGTGGGAGTGATAAGGAAGTATTGAGGAGGGGGGAGTGTCGGGTGTCGGGGGTAAGAAAGGGACAACGAGGAAATATGAATCAAAACGCTCTGAATAGCTTTGGTGCCTACCGCAAATCCATCGAACTTTTTGATCTTGTTGTGAGTGATATGGGGCAGTTGTCCAAAAATTTCATGTGTAACAGATTAGTTGTTCAGCAAATTGCCAGTGCTGATTCAATTGCTTCGAATATCGAAGACGGGTATGGAAGGCTGAGCAGAGTTGAGTATAGACGTTTTCTCGATTTTGCCCGGGGCTCTGCGCGGGAAACATGGGGAAGGTATGGCAGGATGAAACACTGGATTTCCACAGAAATTATAGGTCAGCGTCAGGGTCTTCTTGATGAGATAATCGGCATCCTTTCTGCCACAATCACAACACTCGGGAGATAGGCTCGGGAGATAGGCTCGGGAGATAGGCTCGGGAGATAGGCTCGGGAGATAGGCTCGGGTGTCGGGGAAGAATAGGAAAAAAGAAAGAGTGCGGAGTGGGGAGAGTATCTTTCCTACCCCTCACCACTCCACACTCTACCCTCCCTTTCCCTTTCTCGCCCCTCGACACCCGACACTTTCTTTTATGAACACACATGATAAACTAAAAATCCTCTCCGACGCCTCCCGCTTTGATCTCTCCTGTGCCTGTGGGTCAAAGGAGCAGGACGGGCGGGTTAGGGGCAGGGATGGCACCTGGGTGTATCCGGCTTCACTCCCGGGCGGGGGCAACAGCGTGATGCTCAAGAGTCTGATGTCTACGGTGTGTGTAAGTGATTGTAAATATTGTCCTTACAGGTCTGAGTCTGATGTTCCCCGTTATACGCTTGGTCCCGATGAAATGGCATCATCCTTTATGGAGTTTGTGCGCAAAAAAAGGGTGTTTGGGTTATTTCTGAGCAGCGGTATTATTGGTACCCCGGACAGAACCATGGAGTGCCTCAATGCCACAGCACGCATTCTGCGGAAAAAATATGAGTACAGGGGCTATATTCATCTCAAGATTATACCCGGAGCATCTGATGGGGCAATCGATGAAGCACTTTCTCTCTCCAACGGGGTTTCCCTGAACATAGAGGCACCGGGGGAAAAGAACTTTGCCAAACTTTCGACCAGTAAAAATTACCTCGATCATATCATCCGCCCCATGAAACGGATCGGGGAACTTACGGCAAGAGGAATGAAATATTCCCGTGTGAAACAGACCACCCAGTTTATCGTGGGGGCTGCAGGGGAGAGTGATGCTGAAATTATAAGGTACACTGCCGGTTTATACAAAAAGCTTAATCTTAACCGGGTGTATTTTTCCGCTTATCAGCGCGGGCTGGGTGACAGGGGAATTCCCGGTGAACAGCAGGTTGGTTTTGGGGATCAGGCCTTTGTACGAGAGCACAGGCTTTATCAGACCGATTTTCTTTTGCGCAAATACGGGTTTTCAGATCATGAAATTTTGTTTGATACTGCAGGACGTCTTTTTTATGACAAAGATCCAAAGCTTGCCTGGGCCCAGGCTAACCCCCAGTTTTTTCCGCTCAATATAAACAGATGCACCAAAAGTGAGCTTCTCAGGGTTCCCGGAATAGGCCCGCTTACTGCAAAACGCATTATCGCCATGCGCAAAAACGGCAGGATACATACGCTTGATACCATTGGGGCACGGGGTAGTAAGCGCATGGAGCTGGCAAGAAAGTATCTGAGGGTGTGAGACGTGTAAGAGGCTGAAAATAGGCTGGATAGGGGGGTTTGTTGAAGTTGGATGTGGGGTGTGTGAGGGGGAGGCTCTATGCAGGAGGACAGGGGGATTGTCATTGGCTTTTGAGGCCCCTTATTCTCCCGATAACAATCGGGAGACTTTCGTAAAGGAGCAGAAAAAGGGTAGACAGAAAAGGAAGCTGGCGGGGTGTTTTTAATCTCTGTGGTGTCCGTTTCCGCTCACACTGAGCGCCCCGATTTCCGAATCGGGGCAGTCGAAGTGTTCCTGTGTTTTTTATCAGGAGGATAAAATATGTTTTACGTTTACATGTTACGTTGCTCCGATGGATCATACTACACAGGTCATACCGATAATCTGGAAAAAAGACTGTATGAACATAATGAGGGAATTTTTAAAAACTATACAGAGACAAGACGGCCGGTGAGGTTGGTTTTTCAGCAGGTATTTAATACCAGAGATGACGCATTTCGGGCTGAAGTGAGGATTAAGGGGTGGAGCAGAAAAAAGAAGGAGGCGTTGATTAAGAATGATTGGTTGGAGATTTCTGTGTTGAGTAGGAGGAAGGGGAGTAGGAACCCTTCAGACCTGGGAGCTCAGGGTGAGCGGAGGGGGAAAGGAAGCAGGAGTAGGACAGGAGTAGGACAGGAGTAGGACAGGAGTAGGACAGGAGCAGGACAGGAGCAGGATAGGAGCAGGATAGGAGCAGGATAGGAGCAGGATAGGAGCAGGATAGGAGCAGGATAGGAGCAGGATAGGAGCAGGATAGGAGCAGGATAGGAGCAGGATAGGAGCAGGATAGGAGCAGGATAGGAGCAGGATAGGAGCAGGATAGGAGCAGGATAGGAGCAGGATAGGAGCAGGATAGGAGCAGGATAGGAGCAGGAGATATAGAGGAGATATAGAGGAGATATAGAGGAGATATAGAGGAGATATAGAGGAGATTAGGAACCCTTCGACTGGGAGCTCAGGGTGAGCGGAGGGGGGAAAGGAAGCGGGAAGCGGGAAGCGGGAAGCGGGAAGCGGGAAGCAGGAAGCAGGAAGCAGGAAGCAGGAAGCAGGAACTGGAACTGGAACTGGAACTGGAACTGGAACTGGAACTGGAACTGGGACTGGGACTGGGACTGGGACTGGGATGAAAAGCCCGGAAACCGAAAGCAAATATAAGAATCAGAACCACAGCGAAACACATAAAGAACCAGTATAAACAGTACCCGTAAAAGATCTGAAATCAATCACTAAACACAACATTTCATTTCCGGCCTTCATACCGGAATGTATCATCCGAAGGTAAGCGCTATGGGGCAGGTAATCGTAGGCACAAGCGGGTTTTCCTATGCAGACTGGATCGGGCCTTTTTATCCTGCAGGGATGAAACAGAAAGATTTTCTGGGCTTTTATGCAGAAAAACTCAGCATGACCGAACTGAATTTCACCTATTACCGAATGCCGGGTGCTGACAGTTTAAGGCGTATGGGAAAGATTGCGGGAGAGCATTTCCGCTTTTCGGTCAAGGCGCACCGTTCCCTTACCCATGAGATCGACAGGGAAAGTCTGCAGTCCGGCACTGAGCAGTTCATACGTGGTGTGGAACCGCTCATGGAATCAGGGCAGCTCTCTGCGATTCTGCTTCAGTTTCCTTTCAGTTTTCGCTATAGCCCCCATAACCGTCGTTATCTCGATTCGCTCTGCAGCGGTTTTGACGGATTTCCCCTGGTGATAGAGTTCCGCAGGGATGAGTGGATGCAGGAGAAGGTGTATAGCGGACTGAGAGAACGCCGTATTGCTGTTGCCAATGTGGATGCTCCCGCTCTTCCGGGGTTGCCTGCCAAATCGGCAGTTGTCACTTCTGATACCGGGTATGTGCGTTTTCATGGCCGCAATGAAAAGAACTGGTGGAGCGGGGATAATGTGACCCGTTATGATTATCTCTACAGCCAGAGCGAACTTGAGGATTGGGTGCCCCAAATTGTCCGTATGGCTCAGAGGGCGGGTGTCGTTTTTGCTGTTTTTAATAATCATGCCAGAGGGCAGGCGGTGGAAAATGCCAGGGCTCTTAATGTGTTGATAAAAAGCAGGTTAGGTTAAACTGTCTGAAACTTCGGTTAAAGGTCAGATTGTTTGGTTTCATGGTTGCGTGGTGTTAACGATCTTAGATAAAGCAGTGTAGAAGTGGAAAGAACTGTAGTTCATATAAATATAGTCAATTTTTATGTTTCTGTGGCCAGGATGCTTCAGCCCCGGATCATGAGCTACCCGGTAGCGGTGGTGAGCCCCGGGGCAGGCCGGAGGGTTGTGCTCGATGTTTCCTCTGAAGCTGCCCAGGCCGGGGTAAGAAAGGGTATGGCTGCAGAGGCCGCCTTGCGTATATGCAGAGACCTGGTGATTACCCATCCTGTTCCCGCTGCCTATGAGAAGGTTGAACAGGTTCTTATGGAAAGGGCCTGCACTGTTTCTCCCAGGGCAGAAATCGCCGGTCCCGGACACCTCTTTGTTGATGTCACGGGAACCAGACGCCTTTTGGGCAGTGCGGTTGATGTCGGTGACCGGTTAAGCAAAAGTATAAAGGAGCAGCTGAGTTTTGAGAGTGCAGTAGGGGTGGCTTCCAATCGTCTGGTCAGTAAAATAGCCACCAGGGTAATTAAGCCCAAAGGACTCTGCAGTGTGATTAATGGCTGCGAAGAGGAGTTTATGGCCCCGCTTTCTGTGTATCTTCTGCCCGGGCTCGAGAAACACCTTCTGATGAAACTGCTTCAGTTTAATATCCGTTTTAACAATCAAATCTTTGAAATTTCGGCATCAGATCTTGCTGCCGCCCTGGGGCCATCGGCACACGAAATCTGCACCCTGGCAAGGGGTATCGATCAAACCATAGTGCGGGAGATTGTGCAGCCCCCTCCTGTCGTACAGGAACAGATTGTTTTAAAGGAGCAAACCAATGATGAAAATCAGATTGCAGCTGCGCTGTTTACCATGATATCCCGGGCTGGTGTCCGGATCAGAAAAATGGGCCTTGCCGCAGGGAATCTCTTTTTGCGTATTACCTATGCCGATGGATCGGTGGCGTGGAGAAAAATAAAACTTTCGCCTCCTGTGCGGGGAGATCTGACCCTGTTTGAAACTGCCCACCTGTTGCTTAAAAAAATGTGCTCCCGCAGGGTGCGCCTTGCACGGCTGGACATGAAAGTAACCGATCTGACTTTCCCGTATGGCCAGACCGATCTTTTTCAGGACTGTGAAAAAGAGGAAAACCTTATGAGTGCGCTGGATTCAATACGGGATAGTTTCGGGGAGGGGTCGATAAAATTCTGGGGCAGAAGCGGGGGATGAGCTTTGTGTGTAGATGTATCCAACGGATCTGTTTAAAAAATTTACCCTTCAGCGGGGTTTTGTCCGTTCCTTTTCTCCTTTCTGCTGCGTGCAGGGATTGATGCTTTCTATGTCTGTTCTGTTGAGTGTGGTCAGTAATTTTTCGCTTCTCAGGGGTGTATTGTCTCCGGAGCAGATTTGCAGAAGAGCAAAAGAGCTTAGTTATACCGCCGTTGCACTTACCGACACCGATAATCTCTACGGTCTTCCGGAATTTCTCTCCGGCTGCAGGGATTATGGTCTTCGCGCCATTATTGCTTCGCAGCTGAGTTGTTCTGCTGGAACAGTACTGCTTTATGCCCGCGGGAATGATGGATACCGCAATCTCTGCCGCATTATCAGCGAAAAGCACTGCAGTGAGAAATTCGATATTCATGAATCGATAAAAAAAGATTCTTCCGGCCTCTGCGGGGTCAGCAATGAGCGTCAGGTGATTTCTTCGCTTCATGGAATTCTGCCACTCTACTACCGTATAACATCCCTTAAAGCGGTACCTGCCTGGGTTAAAGAGCTCAATATGAAATCGCTTGTGATACCTCAGGCGGTTTTCTCTCATGCCTCTCAATACCAGACCCATCGATTACTCAGGGCGATCTCGCTCAATACGACTCTTTCAGCGCTCAGCTCTGATCAGCTGTTTCCGTGTGATGCGCTTATGCGTTCCCCCCAGCAGATATACGACAGATTTGAAGTATTTGAGGAGGCGCTTCAAACCACCAGACAATTTGGAGAAAATCTCTTTTCCAGAGATGATTTCGGGCAGTTTATTATGCCGGTGTTTCCGGATTCCCATCCAAATTCAGCAGAAGTGCTGCGGAAAAAAGCCTTTGAAGGAGCAAAATGGAGGTATGGAGAGCTCTCTGAGGCGGTGGTGAAAAGACTCGGCTATGAGCTTGAACTCATAGAGAGTAAGGGTTTTTGCGACTATTTCCTGGTTGTGGATGATATCGTAAAACAATCCCCCCGGACCTGTGGCAGGGGATCGGGGGCGGCAAGTATTGTGGCATTTTGTCTTGGAATCACCAATGTTGACCCTATCCGCTATAATCTGATGTTTGAGCGGTTTCTCAACCCCGGACGCACCGATCCGCCCGATATCGACATTGACTTTGCCTGGGATGAACGTGACGAGGTGCTTCGTTATGTTTTTGAGAGATACGGGGAGGAGCATACCGCCATGATCGCCACGCATCAGACCTTTGGCACCCGTATGGCCATACGGGAGACTGCCCGTGTGTACGGGTGTACAGAGCAGGAGATCAGTGATGTAACCAGAAAGATTCCCTGGTTTGCACAATTATGCCAGGATGACAGTCAGCTTGAGGATGAGTTACGATCATTGCCGGTTGCAAGGGATCTCAGTCTCGATCCGCCCTGGCCGCAAATTCTTTCGGAAGCCAAAAAGATAATCGGTATGCCCAGTGGCATTGGTACCCACTGCGGGGGAGTGGTTATCACTCCCGGGCCAATCAGGGAAATGGCCCCTGTGCAGTATTCGGCCAAGGGGTTTCCCATAGTTCAGTGGGAGAAGGATGGGGCAGAAGCGATGGGGCTTGTAAAGATCGATCTTCTGGGCAACAGGTCTCTGGCGGTTATCAGGGATGCTATCGCCAATATACAAGAGGAGGGGGTGGAGTTTGATGAAAACAGCTGGGACCCTCAGAGTGATCCCCAAACAATGGATCTTTTTGCCCGGGGGGAGAGTATGGGGGTTTTTTATGTGGAATCTCCGGCTATGCGTCTTCTTCAGAAAAAAAGCGGCAGGGGTGATTTTGAGCATCTGGTGATTCATTCATCTATAATCCGTCCTGCGGCGAATGCATATATCAGAAAATATCTGGAGCGGCTTCACGGAGCATCCTTTGAGGTTCTTCACCCGGTTTTTAAAGAGGTGCTCAGCGAGACATTTGGTATCATGGTCTATCAGGAGGATGTCTCCAGGGTGGCCATGGCTCTGGCCGGATTTTCATCCGAAGATGCTGATATGCTCAGAAAAATCGTATCCAAAAAGGCCCGTAACAGGCGTTTTGAAGACTATAAACAGAAATTTTTCCACGGTGCAGCTGCACGGGGTGTTTCAAAGAGTATCATACAGGAAATATGGAATATGATGCTTTCCTTTTCCGGGTATTCATTCTGCAAACCCCATTCTGCAAGTTATGTGCAGGTTTCTTTTCAGTCTGCATACCTGAAGGTGCACTATCCGGCTTCATTTATGGCGGCTGTGCTCTCAAACTACGGGGGGTATTATTCGACTCAGGCGTATATCAGCGAAGCGATGCGGCTTGGCATAAAGGTTTTCCCTCCGGATGTGAATCTCAGTCAGATCAACTACAGAGCTGCTGGAAACACTCTTTTTGTGGGGCTGTGTCAGATAAAGGGGCTCACTCATAACGCACAGAACAGAATCGTAGAGAGGCGCCGGTGTGATGGCCCCTACAGAGATATGACCGATTTTATGAAAAGAACGAATCTGGATGAAACCGACATGGAACGGCTTCTCTACGCGGGGGCTTTTGATAATCTTTGCAGGAATATCAACCGTTCCCAGCAGTTCTGGCAGATGAGAAGCTTTTATCTGGGCGGCAGATCCGGTGGTTCTTTGCCCGGGCTCAAACCGCTAACGCAGGCTCAGTATCTCTCATATCAGTATAAAACCATAGGGTTTCTCACCCCGCATCATCCGGTTACCTATGTGCGGTACCATGCCCGGAATTCATGTATAAAGATAGGGCAGATCGATGGCTGTTTGGGCAAAATGGTCACATTTTTAGGCTGGTGCATAACGTCAAAGACCGTTTTTACCAAAACCGGTGATGACATGGTTTTTGTCACCTTTGAGGATGAAAGCGGTTTGTGCGAAGGGGTATTGTTCCCCGATGTGTATAAAAGATATGCATGGCTCATTGCTCATCACACGGTGGTACTGGTAAAGGGAAAGGTAACTGAGGAGTTTGGGGTGAAGACTGTGGAGATATCATGGTTGGGGAGGGTGAGGAGGGTCGAGAGGTTGAGAGGTTGAGTGAGGAGGGTCGAGTGAGGAGAGAGTCGAGTGAAGAGAGGGTCGAGTGAAGAGAGGGTCGAGTGAAGAGAGGGTCGAGTGAGGAGGGTCGAGTGAAGAGAGGGTCGAGTGTCGAGAGGGTCGAGTGAAGAGAGGGTCGAGTGAAGAGAGGGTCGAGTGAAGAGAGGGTCGAGTGAAGAGAGGGTCGAGTGAAGAGAGGGTCGAGTGAAGAGAGGGTCGAGTGAAGAGAGGGGCGAGTGAAGAGAGGGGCGAGTGAAGAGAGGGTCGAGTGAAGAGAGGGGCGAGTGAAGAGAGGGGCGAGTGAAGAGAGGGATATGCAGCACTGTTTTTGGAGGGGGGAGTGTTAAGATTTTTGTGTGATGCGAGTTATATACTATTACTGTTGAGCGGCAATGCCCCTGTGAGTCTATGAATTTAGTTAAAAATTTGCCCATAACTATCTGAGGAGTATATTTTGTATATGTTTGAAAGTTATAATACCTGATAGTGATCTATTATTTAATTGTTTAAGTGAAAGCGGGGCAAAAATGAACCGAAGAAAAATCAACCGTGTAGGTGTTGCGGTGATGATGTTTTTGACATTAACTGTAACAGTTTTTCCCGTGCAGGCGCGTGACATGCTCGCACGATACATTAACGATGTAAAAGCAGGACCATCGATTTATTACACGCCTGAGGCAGCACAGTACTATCACAGAACCGCCGGGCTTTCGGTTTCAGCCGACAGAAATGCAGCCGAGAAAAGTTACGAGGCAATGATTAAACTCGCTGAAATGGGTATGGTTTCTTCACCGGCGATCCCTACAATTGTTGACAAATTCCCAACTGCAGTGCATGTGTCCACTGTTTCCGGAGCAAGATTTACAGGTAATGAACCTTTTGAAGACTGGTTAAGTGCATTCATCGTTTCTGCCAAAAACAACTTCCTGCTCTCAGCACCATTTCTAAACATTGAGACTATGAATATATGTGAATCATTCATAGAGGTTTCACATACTACTGATTTCAGGGAAAGAAGCCCTGCATCCGGTAACACTATCCGATCTGCAGTTGTGGACATTAACATCATCTTCAAGGTTCATGTGGGTGCCTGCATGCTTTCCAGAATAACAGGGATAAGCGGGATTACATCTGCTGAAGGATGGCGTCACTGGCTCAATGAAAACAGACACACCGTGTCAGGCGTCGATACTGCTCCTACTCATATTGCACCGCATGTTCATGGTCATTCCAACCTTAAAGACTTTGTGGAAAATGGACGTTATCGTCTGATGATGGTTTCACGTCAGGACATCGAAGGAGAAGTTATTTCTGTTGATGGTGATGAAATCATCTTCCATACCACAGAGGACAGACGTTTCCGTCTGAACAGAAATCAGATATTCAGAAGCCGTCTTTTGGCTCTTCCCGAGCAGAATCCCGAACAATCTCAGCAACAGGGGGCCCGGCCAGTTCAGACTTCACAGACAACCACTACTACCACAAGAACTGTAGATGGGGAGCAACAGGGCAGAATATGGGCTTTTGAGGATCTCAATCTCCTGAGGGAAAATACAGAATTGAGAGTTAGGCTGAATAATGGTTCACTTCTGATCGGAACACTACACAGTTTCGATAATAATGTGCTTACAGTTGAGATGCTTGGGCTTAGAATCCCATTAAGAAATTCTGTCGTTGAGGAGATTGTTGTTTTCAGGTAATATGTTGAGAAGGAATAGAGTAAAATGAAGGCTCTGCGGAAGAAGGCAGGGCCTTTTTTTTTGTTGATGGGGAATAGAAAAATGTGAGTTGATATTAGATATTAGTACATACAGATTGTATACTGTTGTGGGTTGGGTGCTACACGCTAAAAACAACCATTCAGTAATGACCGTAAACCACTTCTAAAGACTACAAGAGCAGGCAACTTGTTTGCAAATTTTCATCCTCAAACTATCACCCTTTTCGATTCCACTGTGATTGCATTGAATAATTTTGGTGGTCTGTTTCTTTGATAACAGCGTTCCACTCATAAGTTGAGGGCCAATTTTTGAAAATCTTCACCAGACCATATATCAACCGAAGTGAAAATTTGGTTGGACGTGGTATCCACCCCAATGAGGGTATAAGTTTAGCTGTTATGATATTGTTGGTCTTATCAATTGTATAAAAACCTTCAATGCTGCCGGTGGAAGAGTGTGCTTTTATTGTGAATCTTCCTTTACGGTGAGTTGTATCAGGCAATGTCTGCAGGTCAGGAAAAGCCGGTTCGAAACATAGCTCTACCGGTTGTGTTTCATTGACCCGTGTGATTTTTTCTATTGAAGGTCCCTCTCCTTGGTTCCAGTTTATGTGGATTGTATGTCCATCTTTTTCAAATACTTTTGTGACCGCAGGTATCTTGATGGTATCAACCACACCGCTAAATGCAGGGTTCAACAATGCAATGAGTGGTTTGGGACTGTAGCGGGCAAAGTACATTTTACTCCAGTCCATTGGTAACGGGAGTTTATCTGGTTTATGTGTTCTGCCATTTATACCAATTGTTATTTCTGTGTGGTTTTTTCTTACAAAATAGAAATCATAAAGGAATACCAAAGGCATAGATGAGGGGGATTCTGCAGCATGTCCCATTGGTGCCAGTAAACCGAAGGGTTTACGCTTTTTTGGATTTTTTTCTCTGACAGTGAGTACAATTTTTCTATCAAGAATATCTGTAAACTCATAGTGAGCCTGCACTCCAAAACTGCTGATCTCGTAAAAGGCCTGAGAGAACTGAGTTTCAACAATATTTGCAAGACCCTTACCTGTAATGTTGTACTTCTCCGGTCTAAGTGTTAATGATGATTCATGGAACACATCCACTCTACCATCTTTTCTCCAACCGATAACCAGATGCCCCTTACCGTTAACTGCATCTTCAAATACCTGAGGTTCAAAGCCTATGTAGGTTGAGTCCGGATCATTTTCAATGTTTACAAGCAATAGCCTGTTCATGGGGTCTATATTGATTCGAAAAGGATTAATCATTAAAACTGTTTTCCTGTAGTTCGAGACGGTTATAAAAAAAGCTGCTTAGTTTCAAAGTTGGCGTGGTGTTAGTATTTGGAGTGATGGTTAGCAGAAGAAAACTGGAGATTATAATTAATTTCCGAGCTGTATACAGCACTTTTAATATTTAAAACAGAGAGGCAAAGAGGTCAAGCTGCATATTGGCCGGTTCTTTCTTTTTTTTGGCAGATCTTTCTTCCGGTATTATGACTGTTGTTTTCTGATCTTCACAGATACCATTTACTCTTATTACATTATAGCTTACAATCTTCTCTACTCCTTCGTTATCGATCTTCTTCTTAATTTCCAGTATACAATCGATTGCTGTTCCGTTTTTGAAATGAATATCCCCATTCAGTACCATTTTCCTGAACTGTTCCGACTTCATATTGAACGATATCCTTTTTCCGTCATAGATACCTACCCACTTAAGATTTCCGTCTTTAAGAACAGGAGAGATTATCGTAATTATGGTGTCAGTTTCTGTTGGATCAAGGTCATCACGGACAAGGACGTGTCTTTTGAACTGATCACGTGACAAGGCACTTTGGTTTGCGACAATGTACTGCTTGTCATCATCAACCAGTGCAAAAGAAACCCTCTGCACTCTGGGATATTTTTTTAACGCGGAGTAAAAGTTTGATTTCTTTCTCTTGATTACACTGCTGTGGCTGAGTTCTCTGTTTTTATTCAGAATTTCTGCTTTGAGTGTGTCAAAATCCGGATTTTGACTTGCAAGTTTTTTGAACTCAGAATTTGTGAAGATTTTTTTGAGGATTTTTTCGGTATTCGTGGAGAGGTCTTTAGTGATGGAAGTGATGAAAATCCCAGTCGCAAGGGCAGCTATACAGGTCCGGGTAACAGAAGCAATATCACTTTTGTTCTTGCCATCTATCTTAAACCATCTGCGCACACCTGAATCTGTTGCTGATTCTGTTTCTATAGAAATTCTGGATCCTAGAACAGATGCAACTTCTTTAAGAACGCCAAGAAACTCATACTCACATCTGTTCTGAACAAAAGCATCCATGGTATATGAATCGTTATCAAAGCTATAGTGCAGTTCCAGTGTGTTTGCATCAAGTAATGACATTTTCTCTTCCTGTTCATCCTTTTTCTTATTCACGGAAATCCTGATGTTTATTTTTATTGCAATTCATATTATCAGACAAGCTGAAACGAGCTCTCAGGGTCAAAACATACGGGCCCCGGAAAGGAAACTGGCAGAAACTCTCATATCCAGAGTAGCCGGGGGAAAAATCGGACTGTCTCTCAAAAAAATGATCCTGTCAACAAAAAGACAGGATCGCTATATAAAACTTGTTATGAGTCATGTACAACTCAGGCGATAACCTTATTTACAGGGTACTCGACTATCCCTGTAGCACCTGCGTGTTTAAGCAGGGGAATAACATGTTTTGTGTCATAGAAAGGAAGAATTGTCTCTACGGCACACCATCCGCTATCAGAAAGATGGGATACAGTAGGGTTATGAAGTGCGGGAAGTATTTTCAGCACCGTTTCAAGATTCTTCTCTTCTACATTACATTTTAAACCTACATAGTTTTCTGCATCAAGGGTTCCGTGAAGCAGCATTTTGAGGTTTTCAAGCTTACCTCGTTTTTCCTTGTCACTCCAGGCTGCTTTACTTGCAATGATCACAGTGCAGGTCTCCATCAGCATATCTATAATTCTGAGTCTGTTTGCTCTGAGAGATGATCCTGTTTCTGTTATGTCGACTATAGCATCAACCAGTCTGGGAGGCTTTACTTCGGTTGCACCCCATGAAAACTCAACATTCACAGGGATGTTTTTGTTTGCGAAAAATCTCTTGGTAGTTTCCACAAGTTCTGTAGCGATTCTCTTACCCTTGAGATCTTCTGCAACCTGATAAGGTGATTCTTCAGGAACAGCAAGAACCCACCGGCATTTCTGGCGGGATGATTTGCTATACCTGAGCTCTGCTATTTCAACCACATCTGAGTTGTTCTCTGTAACCCAGTCCTGACCTGTAATTCCGCAATCAATTATACCCTGTTCCACATAACGGGGTATTTCCTGAGGACGCATAATGATCAGATCAAGCTCAGGATCATCGCAGCTGGGGTAGTAGGATCTATCCTTACACTTGATGTGAATACCGGTCTTGTTGAAAAGACTGATAGTTGACTTTTCAAGACTACCTTTTGGTAATCCTAATGAGAGTTTCATGTAAGACAGTTTTCCTGTTCGTTCTTGAACTCTTTGATAAGTTGTGGTAATATTTCTATTGCATCACCAACAATACCTACATTTGCAATCTGAAAGATATCTGCATCGGGGTCTTTGTTGATTGCTATAATGTAATCGGAAGACTGCATACCTGCCATGTGCTGGACTGAGCCGGAAATACCACAGGCTATGTACACTTTGGGACAAACGGTTTTTCCGGTCTGACCGACCTGGTGAGAGTAGGGGATCCATTCATTGTCTACAGCTGCACGGCTGGCACCTACAGCGCCGCCCAGTACTTCAGCAAGTTCTCTTAAGTATGCAAAATTTTCTGGTTTACCCATACCACGCCCGCCAGCAACAATTATATCGGCTTCGGTGATATTTACTGTAGATTCAATCTCCTTGACAATGTCTACAACCTTTGTGCGTTCCCTGGCATGTGCAGGTTCTATGTTGTGAACAACCAACTCTCCTGTACGGTTTTCATCCCGTTCTGCAGCTTTCATAACTTTATGTCTCACAGTTGCTATCTGCGGGCGGTGATTTGGGCAGATAATTGTCGCCATGAGATTACCTCCGAAAGCCGGACGGGTGCCAAGGAGCAGTTTACGCTCAACATCAACTTCAAGTTTAGTACAATCCGCTGTAAGCCCGCCCCATACTCTTGCAGCAACTTTTGGAATAAATGAACGTCCTATAGCAGTTGCTCCGGCCAGTAGAATGGATGGTTTTTCCTGATCGATGAATTCACATACCAGCTGTGCGTAAGTGTCATCACGGAATGTTTTAAGCTCGGTTCCATTCATATACACCACTTTATCAGCACCATATTTTATGAGAGTTTCGGCAACACTGTTCATATCGTTTCCGATAAGAACCGCAACCAGATCCTCTCCAAGCTGATCTGCAAGCTTACGGCCCTCACCAAGCATTTCGTAAGAAACACCTGCGATAGAGCCATCGTGCTGTTCGATAAATACTGCTACGTTTTTGTACTGTGAAATATCGATATCTGTAGTTGATTCCTTGGTGATTGTAATTGCCTCGAACTTCTTACAGGCATCGACACAAGCAGAGCAGAGGTTACACTTGGACAGGTCAATAACAGCTTTTTTGTCAACGATTTCGATTGCATTTTGAGCACATGCTCTTACGCAAAGACTGCAACCTATACACTTCTCAAGTTCAACATTAATTCCCATGTGTATGTGCTCCTTCTATTTAATTACGTCGAGATTCATGATTATGGATTTTGCTTTTTCAACCAGTTCAGGTAATTCGCCCTTGAAAATTTCTCCGCCGCTTTTTCTTTCAGGAACAAAGGAGCGCAATACCTGGGTAGGACTGCCGTTCAGTCCTATGCGGCTCTTATCTAAATCCATATTTTCTGTACTCAGGGTGACAATTTGAGCTTTTTTGGCTTTCATCTTTCCTTTAAGGGATGCCATTCTTGGAGTGTTGATTTCCTTAACTACTGTAATAAGGCCGGGCAGAGGCATCTCCACTACATCATAGCCCTCTTCCATCAATCTCTCAACTCGAATGGAGGAATCGGAGATCTCCTCAATTTTTCGTACCCATGCTACAAAAGGAATGTCAAGCATTTCTGCCACACCGGGGCCAACCTGTGCGGTATCCCCGTCTATAGCCTGTTTTCCGCAGATAATAAGGTCAACTTTCCCGAGAGTTTCGATTCCCTTTGACAGTGTATAGGAAGTTGCCCAAGTATCTGAACCAGCAAAAGCACGGTCTGAAATCAGGTATCCTTCATCGGCTCCCATAGAAATTGCTGTTTTTAGTGCACTTTCAGCCTGTGGTGGACCCATTGTAACAACTTTCACCACCCCGCCCACTTTCTCTTTAATCCTTATTGCTTCCTCTATCGCGTATTCATCAAAAGGATTAACTACTGCTTCAACTCCGGAACGAATCAGGGTACCGGTTTCAGGATTGATTTTTACCTGGGTAGTACCTGGTACCTGTTTGATCAACACAACAATATTCACTGGGATCCTCCTTGAGGATAAACTGAATTCCTGACTTAAAACTGTTTAGAACATGCAAATATAGCTTATTGAACTATAATAGTGCAATTGAAACAGTTTTGAAACATTACGACCCGGTGAAACTCGTTATTTTACAGTTAAAGAATCATTGATTTTGTACTCGTGCCCATAAGTAAAATGATCTGAAACTTAAAACAAATTCGAGAAAATTAGCTTGAACATTTTCATTTCTTGGTTGTATTTTTATGACGCAATTTTTAATCATTCGCAATATCAAACCAGAGAGGAGAGATTCCGTGAGCAACGATGGTAATAGTGGTTGCGACGATGTTCCTTTATGTAGCAGAATCATATATTGCACCATAGATCAAATTCTTAGGGTGGTTTGGTAGAATAAAATTGCACTTCTTGCTCCTTATTCAGATCCTTACACCCTGAACGAATCGATTATGTGCAGCACACGTTAAAAATGAAAGGATCTGGAAAATGGATAAGGAAATACTGCACGAAAAGATCCGCGAGATACTTCAGGGTGAGCCCGTAGGCGAAGTAAAATCTCTGCTTGACACATTACATCCATCAGTAACAAAAGAAGCTCTTGAGGGGTTTTCACTCGATGAAATTTACAAAGTTCTGAATCTGATTGAGCCTGAGAAGAGGGCTGATCTGTTCAGTTATTTTGAAATTTCTGAACAGATTGAGATCATGGACAGAATGGATGAGAGGTCAATTTTTGATCTGGTGACCTGTATTCATAATGACGAGATGGTGGATATCCTCCTTGAATTACCCGAGGATCGTCACAGGGCAATATTTCGCATGATGGCGAAGAAAAAACGGGAAGATCTCCTGAGACTGGAATCTTACACTGAGGGAACTGTTGGGTCAATTATGACCTCTGATTACGCATTTTTACCACCATCAATTACTGCAAGCCAGGCCATTAACAAATTGCGTCGGGAGTCTTCTGATGCTGAAACAATTTTCTATGCCTATGTTCTTGATGAAAACGATCATCTGCTTGGAGTGGTTTCACTCAAACAATTGATTTTGGCAAATTCCGGAGCCATTATCGATAATTTTATGCAAAAAGATGTTATTACCTTATCAGCTGTCGCACCCGTTGGGGAAGCTGTTATAGAGTTGGAGAAATCCGACCTGATCGCTATGCCTGTTCTCGACAAAAGAGGCAGAATGGCTGGAATTGTTACTCACGATGACATCGCTGATGTGGCAAAAGAGGAAACTACGGAGGATTTCCATCGAATGGCTGCTGCACCAGGTCTGGCCAGTATGAATATAAAGATGATGGGTGTACCCCAATTACTTGTAAAAAGGTTGCCGTGGCTATTGGCTCTCGTATTTATGAATGTTTTTTCCGGTGCTGGTATTGCCTACTTTGAAGATACAATCGAAGCCGTCGTCGCACTGGTCTTTTTTCTCCCTCTGCTTATTGACAGCGGTGGTAATGCCGGGGCTCAGTCTGCAACTCTTATTATCCGGGCTCTGGCTGTGGGTGATGTGAGGGTAAGGGACTGGTTCTATTTTTTGCGCAAGGAATTTACCATTGCTCTTACAATGGGTTTAGCGATGGGGGCGGCCGTTTCTCTGGTTGCGCTGTTCAGGGCACCTGATGTAATGATCGTTGTTGCGATTACAATGATATGCACTGTGATAGTAGGCAGCCTCATAGGGATGCTTCTGCCATTTGCTCTTACCAAATTAAAAATGGACCCGGCTACTGCAAGTGCACCACTAATAACATCATTGGCTGATATAAGCGGTGTTCTGATTTATTTCTCTATCGCTTCATGGTATTTCGGGCGGCTGGGCTAATTAAGTCCAAAGTAACTTGTTGGGCCGGGTTTGCTTATATGCACAACCCGGTCCTGCTGTCTTGCGTTAAGCGGGGCCGGGGTTGACGTAATACCGGAAAACTCTCCGTTTTAAAACACTCCAAGGTTTCCACCCAAATAATTACTTCCTAAGCAGATGATATATTGTAGGGCAGATCTTTCAAAACTAAAAGATCTGCCTGGCTTCTTAGATGTAAGGTCGGATTTATTTGAAGGAACACAAAGAATCCGGATTTGGGTATTGAAAAGCAGAATCTAAAACTAAAATTAAAAAGCGAAAGTAAGCCCAAAACCCAAGGCTGATAGTGCCGCAGATGCAGCACCTATTATTTGAGCTGACCGGCTTTGATTGAATTTGTTGCTGTATTTATTTGTTAAGTATGGATCATCTGTTTTATCATGGCGATCTTTGTAATGAGAATTTTGTACAGAGGCTACCGTAAAAAGGGTGATTCCAGCTGTTGTGAGTGCTGCAGTACTTATTCTTAAGATTGTTCTTTGGGGATTTCGTCTTTCTGGCTCAGCAGTTACAATTGTGGTTGTATCAACGTTCCATGAAATACTGAAAGGAACCTCAGGTGTTACTGCAACCATCCTTCCATCCCTTGCGATATGTGCATATCCGTTGTTGATAAAAGTAGTATTATCTAGAAAAATTTCGGAGTCGTAGGAGTGCACATTTAATCCGAAGGTACTGTGTTTTATTTTTGTATTTACTAGGAATATTTGCTGTGCTTCCTCTGATGCTTCTATTCCGTTCCAGTCAAAAGATCCGGGCGCTTCATGTGCATCAGCATGTTCATTGATTGAGGTAAACGTAACATGATTTTCAGCTGTACCTTCACTCACCAGGCTACCTCGTACCGTTATGCCAGTAAATGGCTTAAAAAAGATGGTAACCCCCGGAGAAATGTGAAGCTCTTCTCCTTCTGGTATGTACACTGTCCCATTTACAATATATTCGCCAGATTCAACATGTCCGGATATTTCACCTGAGATATGTTGTTCTGCTAAGGGAATGGAATTAAAAGCAAAGCTAATGGTAAAAAGCAATATTACAGTTTTCATACAATCCTTTCGGGGTAGATAAAACAGGTATTCAGTTGTCTGTAACCTGATTATCCGGAAATGACAGGAGCGGATATATAATTCGATACAAATCAGAACATGGTCAATAATATAGTGAATTATAAACAGATTTGAACGGACTTTTCTTCATTGTTGTATTTATTGATCTCAGCGGGTTAAAAAAAATTTTTTGCCCCTATAAATATCGGCTAAAGAGTAAACGCCGGTTTGTGATTGACCTTTTATTAAGGTGGTTTTTAGCACAAAGTATCTTTACACAGATCCCTGAACTCACGTTTCAATTTAAAAGCTCTACAATCGTAGCTACATTGTTTCCAGAAACAAAACGCATTACAAACCATGCTGCAAAAGTTACCCCAGCCATTGCGGTTCCAATAGCCCATAGAGGGAGAAAAAAAGCTTTCTTGACACTGGTTTTCCTGTTTTTCAGAGAAAATCTATAGGCATGTGGTGAGAGCGTATCGAATTGAGCTTTGCCGCATTTGACCAGTATTTTTGCAAGATTTGTAATGATTTCTTCTCTTTCTTCTGTGTTCCCCAGCTTATACTTTCCATAAAACCCAAGAGAGAGGCACAGGTAGTACACTTCGAGCGCATCGCGGTGTTTATCCGCAGTACTCATCAATTTGTCGAGTTTGTTATAAAATTCTCTTCCCGCTATATTGTCCCCGAATAACTCCAGCTGCATTGGATTGACTACCCAAAAATCACGTGCCTGTCCTGGAATTGATAATACAGTTTCATCAAGAACTGCAATTAAGGCATACTTAACATATTCTACAGTTTGTTTATCAACTCCCATCACAGCGCAGTTTTTATCAAATTCTTTAATGTAATACAGGATTAACTTTCTCAAAGCAGAAGTTTCTCCCAGATCCTCAGCTTCCCGCATTTTAATAACAATGAGTAAAATGTCAGTGCACAGGGTTGTGAGGCTTTCGATATGCTGATCTGCCTTAGAAAGCTTAAGATCCATTGTCATCGACATTATGTCTTTGGTAAAAGAGCTTGTTGCCATGCTTTGCCTCACGATGTTATTGCAAGTAATTCAATTTTAAGATTAGGGTAGTCGTTTGGAAAATAGAGCGCCATCGACCCGGTTGCCTTTATTGCATCCCAGAAAGAGTTTTGCTGGTTCAATGAAAAATAAATGTAGCCTGGTTTTGTTGACAGATCTTTCGGGGGGTTGGCATTGAACATAACCGGCAAACCCGGCATTGCAGACTGGATTAAAGTGTCCAGCTGGTTTCTGGAACTGATTTTTACCCGTGACAGCGAACCTACTATAAGTTCTTTCTCTGGTACATCTGCACTTATCCCAAGATAAAATGCCGCCAAATCAAACAACTTCTCATCCGGTACATTTATGGTGTAAGTTGCGGGACTGATTTCGTTGAGAGCTAAATTGATGCATCCTGCAGAGATATCAGCTCCAAGAATTTCCCTGATTATGTGAGTTAATCTTTCGAACGATTCGGCCGGAGCAGTATGCCTGTACTGGGGCAGTAAATCAATTGATTGTGATGAAGAGAATGTACATAGAGCACCTGAAAAAGAAAGCATAAGAAGAAAC
The DNA here is from genome assembly GCA_001045525.1 of Chitinispirillum alkaliphilum. NCBI lineage: Bacteria > Pseudomonadati > Fibrobacterota > Chitinispirillia > Chitinispirillales > Chitinispirillaceae > Chitinispirillum > Chitinispirillum alkaliphilum. The sequence goes on from LDWW01000003.1 coordinate 51,311, forward strand.
AGATCATGGGGATGAATATTTGAATTTTTCAGGTGATTGTTTAAAAGGGGGGTATAGGAGTTTATGACTGTAAGCAATGCAAGTGGAGTAGTGTCATGAGGTGCAAACTCTGCAAAACCACCTTTGAGCTGTTTTCTGCCCTGAGAGAGACTGCTGCTTTTGGCTAAAAGCATCTCCAGCAGAGACTTTATCTGATTACAGAGTGTGTGTGATGCTCCGATGCGAAGAACCGGGGGAATAAAGGTTTTATCAAGCCCTATCTGTCCATTTGACATGCGGGTGAGTCTTGCAAGGGGGAGTGTTGAATAATTGTCCCTGGATTCGTTTCCGAACAGAATCGTAAAGTTTGATCTTCCCAGTTCGATATCTTTACTGCTCTCACCATAGACCTCATCCACTACATTGTGTGTTTCTGTTTTATATCGTGCATTAGAAACTAAGGTCTTCTCATCTGTGACCGAACCCCTTCCGGACAGTACAAGAGGTAAGCCAAGATAAACATCAAGAGATTTTTGATCATGGGTGAAGTGCTCTCCAAAATTTCTTGCCTGTGGAGGAGAACTTGAATCAGGAATAGAGAAAAAAGTTCCGTCGGGCAAAACACCCTGAGCAAAATTCAGAGTAAACGAATCATTTGCAAGGGAATCAGTGTTGATATCAAAATTAAGAAATCCGGAATAGAACTGATTATAGGCAGAAAACCTGGCTTGCATACAAGACGATAGATATCTTTCAGACTGTTGGAAATGCTGTGGCTGTAGAAAAATTCCTTCCTTCCATATTACTTTTTCACTTACAAACATCACTTTCACTCCTGTAAAAGATTCTGTAGAATTTACCAGAGAATAAAACCCTGAAAAATCATCGAACGAAAATTTTCGCTCAAACCATAGAAATACTGTATTTTGGTATGTAATATGAGCTATATTGTTACATTATTTAATGTATCAATATACAGTATGTATCTTTTTAAATAAAAGAACCTTTTTTACTTTTTAGAGTTTTTTTAAGGTGTAAAAAATGTTTTGAATCTAAGATGAACTCTATTCTATTCGATTCTGAAGAAAAACATTCAATAATGATGTTTGTAAAATTCTTCTTAATTCAATTCAAGGACATTTATTTATTTATCTTTATAAAGTACAACAGAAAATTTGAACCGGGAGTAGGAAAAGTGAAACTCAGCGTTCTTAAGATTGTCTCTCTTTTTTTATTTGTTATATTTTTAAACAATCTGTCAGCTCAGGGGCGACTTACGGTTATTACAGACCCTCAGGGAGTCGAGGTGTGGCTTGGGGAAAACTTTCTGGGTAATTCGCCTATTGTCGAACGACAAGTAGAATCCGGAAGATACCTTGTAAAGCTGGTCGATCCGGTTCAGAGAGTCAGCCACGAAGAACACATTATGATTACAACCGGGCAAACTATTACAATTGATAGAAAAATGCAAAGAAGGTTCGGTACTTTAAGCGTGTCCACAACTCCGGAAAATGCAGAAGTATACCTGACTGTTCCTTTGGGCAGCTCTCCAATAAAAAACGAATTCATTGTCCCCGGACAGTACCTTCTTGAAATACGTCATCCGGATCCCAAATACCATCCTCTAAGTAAAAATGTTTTGGTTAGTGAAGATGCCACAGTGGAGTTGAGTGAAACACTCACATATGATGAAGAGTCGTTCAGGGAACGATTTTTAAATACAAAAACAATTGCCAGAGTGGGACTTGGGTTTGGCGCTGCCGCAGGATATATTTGGGCTGTTGTTGAAAATGGAAGAAGAGAAGCTTATTTACATAGAGATATAGATAAATCAAGGAATGCCGCAACCCGCAGAAATTTGGGTATAATTGTCGGGTCTCTCTGTGTTGCTGGTTTTCAGATCGTGGCATTCTTTTAAATCCATATTCGGAATGGTTAGGATATGAGTACAAATGAATTTTCAGATCATGATGGGCTGGACAGAACAATAGATGAAAGTGTTCTGGGACAGAATAAAGATCAAAATGGCGCATCTGATGATAAACAAAGTGAAAGGATTAATCCCTACACCCAGCCGGGTGCTTCATTCACACCTCTAACCGATTCATTTTCCGAACTTCCGGATGGAAAAAAGCCAATACCACTTGGTTCCGGTATAATTGATGGTGTATTGGGTGAAGGGGGGATGGCCAGAGTTTATAAAATCTGGAATGAAAAACTCGAAGTCTACAGAGCCGTTAAGGTATTTCTTCCCACCGCGCATCCCGATTTGAAGAAACGCTTCGAGACAGAAATAAAAATTTCCGCTAAACTTCATCACCCAAATATCATTGAAATCTATAATGTCGGAGAATTCAATGGTTTGCCATATATTGAAATGGAGCTGGTTGAGGGGGTTTCTCTTGATGATATCATAACAAATCATAAGAAAATACCTTCAGAGATAATTACCGCTATAGGTATTCAGGTAGCAAAGGCCCTTGATTATGCGCATAATCAGGAATTCCTCTTATACGGAGAAACTTATAAGGGAATAATACACCGTGATCTCAAACCTGCCAACATAATAATAAAAAATAACGGGATTGTTAAGCTGCTTGACTTTGGAATCGCCCGCCCCCAAGAGGTCGGTTTGCATACTGTCGCTGGAAATATAGTTGGAACCTTACCCTATCTTTCTCCGGAGCAGATGGACGATACTGACATTGACTGCAGAAGCGATATATATTCCCTTGGAACTATTTTGTATGAAGGATTAACTGGAGAAAAAACATTTCCACAGGCTACTATGACCAGCCTTATGAAAATGAAAGCAACCAATTCATACAGGAAATTCAGTTCGTTTCCAATTGAAATATATACACCATTGGGAAAAATTGTCGAAAAAAGTCTGAGTCTAAGCAAATATGATCGGTTCAGCACTGCCGCCGATTTCAAAAAAGAATTATTGACAGTTTATAACAAAATGACCTGTGATTCGCCTGAACAGCTTGTACTAAGGTATAAACAGGATCCGGATGGGTACACTCCTGTAAAAAAGAAAGGGAATTCATGGTGGGGAAAATTTCCGGTTAAATCAAAATACATTGCAGCTGGTGCTGTTTCCATCTCTATACTGGCTTTAGTGACATTTATCTCTATTATAGCCTATTCAGATAAAGATGATGTTGTTAAGACAACCGTTATTACTCCTGTAAATGAAAATGATGATATTTTGCAAAGTATATATAGTGATGATCCTGAAGAAAGTACCGATGAAGAGTCAATAATTGAGGTTGAAGATGATATAAGTCAAACAACTGATGAGGGGGATGATGATGAAGAGATTCAGCCCGATCGAAATACTACTGAAAATCCGGTTAGAATTGGGCCGACTCCGCCAAGGGAAACTCTGATTGATAGATTGAAAAGAATTCATAAAAGTAACGATTATCTGCACATTGGTGAAGCTGAGTACAATTCCGGCAACTATTCCAATGCCATTGTTGCACTTCAGAGAACACCTTCATCTCATGAGGGCAAATCCAGGGCAAACATATTGCTTGCAAATGCATATCTTGAGACAAATAACATCTCCCAGGCACACCAAGCCGCACAGTCAGTTCAAAGCAATGATGCGTTCCATCTTCTGACTATGGGGCGTATTGCTTTTGCTCAAAATAATGAACATAGAGCTTTGGAGTTATTTCAACTTGCATTGATGCGTCCCAGCGAAATTAAACAACCCCAGCTTATCAGAAGTGATATACTGTACTATACTGCAATTATATACCACAAAAGATATACTGATAACCCCACTCCGGAATCAAAACAACTTGCAGTCACCGGATGGGAAAATCTGAAAAGGATGTACGGTTCACAGCCCGGAAGTGCCAGATACAGGAAAGCATCAGAAAAGCTCGCGTGCTTTTAGTTGCTTAGTTCTGAGGTGAGAAACAAATAGTTATATGCATGGATTGAGAATGCGGGACTGCGCAATTTTTCTCAATGGATTGAAATTGCGCAGTTCAATAAAAAGGACCATCCGTTTTACTTACAAAAAATTACAACTTCTGCTCCCCTTTGATCATCAGGTAAGTGCTGTACCCGTTGTACACCGCATTCCAGATACCCCCGCCTGGTTTACCCCAGTGGCCGGACTGATAGATGTTTTTGATATGCGTTTTTGAAGGTAGTTTTGCTTCACCGTAAATGCTTTTAGTGTTTTCAAAGCCATACAGAGAACCATCAGTGTTTGATGTATACCTGAAAAATGTGTCGGGTGAGCCTGTTTCCTTCATGCTTACTCTTTTGCTTAAACCAGGATAAATTGATTCTGCTTTATCCAGCATCTTTTGAGCAAAGAGGTGTTTGTCGGTTTTCCAGTTGTCAGAACAGCTGTTTCTGACAAAATTCATAAGCGTAAGTGTAGGTCCACCAACATGATGTGCTGGCCTAAGCAATATTAAGTGATCTGGTTCATCTCTGCAGTTTGCTGATTTTGCACTTGAATATATTGCTTCATCGTCATTATGTGCATACCAGAACGTAATGTTTTCTTTTGTAAAATCATCGATGTCTTCTGTGAGGCCAAGATACAAAATGACGGATGATAATGAGGGGGTAAGATTGCCTAAGCGTCTTAGCCACAACTTATTTCTTGCATGAGAATCTATAAGCTCAGAGTGAAGTGAGTATGGGCTTATGTTTGAGATGATCAGATCGGCGAAGTACTCTTCATTCTTGGAAGTTGTAACTCTCTTTGCAAGGCCGTTTTCTACATGTATCCCTGTTACTTTTTTTCTTGTAAGTACGGCTCCTCCATTGTCGGTGATAACTGAAGCCAGTGCATCGGCCAGTTTACTGAACCCGCCTTCAAGATAATGGGAGCCTTCCATTGCATGTACCATGAACATTAACACGTAATAAGCAACCGGTGCACCAGAAGGAGGTGTTCCACCAAAGGGCCATTGGGAGTAGAATACCCTGCGTACTCTATCATCTGTAAGAAATGAATCGAGATATTCTTTATATGAACGGTTTTGAAATGTGTTTATGAATTCGCGATATGAGGTAGTTTCATCAAGAGACCCCTTTTTGACCGGATCTATCAGGGATTCATAAAAAGAGCGCATCGAATCAAAAACATTGCGGATGTTGGTTTTTTCTTTTGGAAAATCACTGCCAAGCGCTCTTATTATATCATCACAATATGGGGGAAGAGTGTACGAGAAATCAGGCCATATGGATCTGTACATTGAGTTATGGGGAATGGTTTTAATTTTTTCCCCGATACCCAGCTGATTCAAGAGGTGAAATATCAGTCCGTGAGGACTCATTGGAACAGAATGTACGGCGGATTCGAAATTAAATCCGCGTCGCTTAAAGCTGTGAGTATATCCACCAATCTGATAATGTTGCTCAAGGACAAGTACTTTTTTTCCGCTGTTGGCAAGAAATGCTCCGCTTGTTAAACCGCCAATACCGGAACCAATAACAATAACATCATATTTATTAGACAAACGGAATTTCCTCGTGTAAAAAATACCACTGTTCGGGATTGTTTTTTGCTGTGTGTTCAAGCTGTTTGAAAAGAGATTCAATTGGATTTGCCAGGTCGGCTTTAAGAAGTGTAAAGGAATACCTTTCGTGCTCTGTACGCACCATGAATGCAAGGAAGAGATCTGCTTGTGAGCCGCAGAATCGCAGTATTCTGTCTATACCAGCTCCTCCATAGATTTTTTTTCCAAACATCTCTACAGGCTTGCTGTATTCAGTTTTTTCATCAAACATACTAAGAAGAATTTCTTTTCTCCTAAGAACTGCTGCCATTTCAAGTGCGGCTGCAGATCCCGGTTTGCCGATTTCAATAAATCCGATTTTTTTAAAATCACCCTGAGAGGACATCTCTTTAGCCCGTCCCTTTACAGTTTCTGAAAGCCTGGGGGTTTTAAACCTAAGGACCGCATTTAAGGGAAGGTGATGCGAGGCGAGGTAGGGAACGATAAATTCAACCGCTCCGAAATGACATGAAGCAAGAAAGACACTTCTTCCTGCGTTTATGGATTCCTTTAGTGTTGAGACGTGGTCATGTCCCTGAATTCTGTCATTCAGATATTTTTTAAATTCAGCAGGTTTAAGGCAAAGACCGAGAAATTTCTCATAATAGTGAAGAATTATATTGTGTCGAATATCTTCAAGCAGCTGATTATTTGGTGTGAAACCAAAACCCTTAAGATTCTCTTCAATAAGATTACTCTCGGAGGGATTATTCTCAAACCATGCTGTGCCCAAACTAAGAATCTCTTTTTTCAATTGAAAAGGAGAGCCGTTCTGGGCCAAATTAAACAGTTTATCTTGTTGTAAAAATTCACTGAGGCTCATTTATTTCACTAAAAAGGGGAGCGAGAACTAATCCCGGCCCCCGGAAATTAAATATGGAAATGATTAGCTTTTCTGTGCAACGTATTTTTCTACGGTATCAGTACACTGATTAATAGTGGTGATGTTTGGAAACTCCGTTTCAGGAATAGTAACTCCGAACTTTTTCTCCATAGTTGCCAATACTTCGAGAAGAGCCATAGAATCAAGACCCATGTCTTCGATGAAGTGAGCTCCATCGGTGATTGTAGACTCATCCACGTCCATATCTTCTGCAATCTCAGTTATGAGGTTGCGAATTTCGTCTTTGATTTCATCCCGGTTCATAAAATCTCCTGCTTGAAAAGAAAATTGAAAAGGTGTAATCTGAAAAAATTATATGTTTTCCAGAACTATAGCACTACAATTACCTTCACATGAAAATGAGGTAACAAGAACATACCTGGAGTTTTTTTTAACAGTTCCTCTGACCAGATTAATTTCGTTTACAGTCTCATACTCTTCATCGATTCCGCTGATTGTGCCTTTTTTCATATCGTAAATAGCACATGCTGTGATTAGAGATCCTGAAGCTCCATAGCATTCACCAAGACTGTGTTTGTATGCTGTAACGGGTGTTTCTTTTTTGAAAACAGAACTGATTGCAGCACTTTCAAATCTGTCGCTCAGAGGATTCCCACTACCGCTTGAAGCAATAAAATCAAGCTGATCTGCTGTGATTTTGGCATCCGAAAGAGCTTTTAGGATGACATCTGCACCAACACTATTATCAGAACTATTGGAATATATATCAGGATCAAACCCGCTTGCGGTTCCAATAATCTGAACAAGCGGTTTTTTCCCATCACTTAAAGCTTCTTTTTCGTTTTCAAGCAGAAAAACCGCACACCCTTCACCAGGAATGACTCCATCGGCATTCGCTCCGAAAGGCTTCGCCGATGAGGTTTTGGAAATAATACCGCTTCGAATGAAACCGAGAAGTTCATAATAGCTAATCTCTTCAAGCCCCCCGGCAATCAGGCGATCAAGATATTGGCAGCTTATAAAATCTTTACTGTATATGAGTGAGTCGAGTCCTGAGTTGAAGCCAGTAGAAATTGTTGTGCTTAAATTTCTGACTCCGTAACGAATGTTGCCCTGTCCGGTAGGAGCATTTATCACTGTGTTGGCAAATTCCTGAGGGTTGACATTATTAACACCGTTTTCAATGGAATCACTCAGGAAATCACCAATACTTTGCACACTGCCAAATGCTGTACCTATGCACAGTCCCGGTCTATTATGCTCCTTTTCTTCATCCATAATGTCCTTTATACTGCTTTCCATTGTAGACAGGAGCAATTTTGTTGCGTAATCCTTGTTACGTAACCCTTTCTTACCGAGTATTTCCACAGGATCAAAATCCTGTACTTTATAGACTGATAAAGGGGAGTCGAATTGGTGGAATTTGTAATCTTTCACCTCAGTAAGCGGCGCTTTTGTGGCGAGGTTTTCTGAGACTGCAGCACTGTTTATTCCAAGACTGCACATAATTCCGGTTTTACTTATGTATACTTTGTCAGAATTCATATCAGCTTTTATCCTTGATAGCGACGCAGTGCAATAGATGAAGTATTGCCTGCAAATGCATAGGCGTTTGAAACAACTGTATTAATTTCCTTGGCTCTGGCCGAATTTGGTACATAGTCAAGATCACAGTTGGGATCTGGTGTTTGGTAATTGATAGTTGGCAAAATAGTCTGATTTTTTATCATCATTGCGCATGACGCAGCTTCAATAGCTGAAGCAGCTCCCATTGTATGACCAAGCATTGATTTAAGCGATGACACCGGGGTTGAGTAGGCTTTTTCCCCAAGCACTTCCTTTACAACAAATGTTTCGGTTTTGTCGTTTTCACCAGTTCCGGTTCCATGTGCACAGATATAGTCAATCTCTTCGGGCTTAATACCGCTGTTTTCGATGCATCTTCTAAGGGCAATTATCCCACCACTGCCAGAGGGGTCTGGAATAGTCATTTTGAAAGCATCACACCCAAGACCATAACCAAGAAGCTCCGCATATATAGGAGCATTTCTTGACAGAGCATGTTCCAGGGTTTCCAAAATAATAACTCCGGCGCCTTCACTAACAGCCATACCGCTTCTGTTTTTATCGAATGGTCTGACTATATCTTCTGTAGTTGCAAGCAGTCGGTTGAAACCTGTAAAGGCTATACCGGAAAACGGATCGCTTCCACCCGCAAATACGATATCGGCTTTGCCCAGTTTGATAAGGTCGTAGCCGTAACCTATGGCGTAGTTTCCTGCTGCACAGGCAGTGGGGATCATGGTGTGAGGACCTTTGATCCTGAGTGCACGTGCGACATTGGCCGGAATAGTAGAGCAGGGGTATTTCCCGGGCAGGGAAGAGGGGATTTTTTCAATATCATTATTCTGATATTTGATCTTCACACCTTCTTCCAGAATCTGAGGCTCTCCCATCGTTGTACCCATACTGAGAGCTACTCTCTGGGTGTCAATATTCTGCAGGTCCAAAGACGAATCAGAAAGAGCCATTCTTGCTGCAGCAACAGCAAATTGGCTTGAACGCCCCATCATGTCGATCTCTCTCTGGCTTAAATGGTCCGGAGCATTGAAATCACGTACTTCACCACCTGTTTTGGTTTTAAAATCAGTGGCATCAAAGAGTTCCAATGGTAAAACACCGTTTTTCCCATTGGAGGCGGCTTTCCAAAATGCCTCATTGCCAACACCTATGGGTGTTACAACTCCAAGGCCAGTGATAACGATCCTTTTGTTATTAAGCAAAACGGAAACAGTTCCTTTAAAAAATGTTATAAACAGAATAAGAAAATGAATATAGTAAAAAAGGAAAAAAAAATCCACCTTGAAAAGAAAAATGATGGTATAAACAGAAAAAATCAACTACTTTTTCTGGCACCAAACATCAGCTCACCTTTTGCAACAGTTTTATTCTCTACTTTTGCCTTAGCCACTACCGAAGCTGTATCGCCGAATCTTTTTTCGATAGTAACAGTTGTGATCAGCTGATCTCCCGGGAAAACAGGTCTCATGAATGATGTTTTTGAGATTTTTCCGAGGTAATAGACAGTGTCTTTATCAAGTCCTCCGGATGATTTGGCCAGTAGAAAACATGCCGTCTGGGCCATGCTTTCTACTATGTAAACACCCGGCAGGACCGGCTTGCCCGGGAAATGGCCATCAAACTGTGCCTCATCGAATGATACGTTTTTTGCGACAGTTACCGATTCATTTGCTTTGAAATCGATTATTTTGTCAATGAGCAGAAAAGGAAAACGGTGCGGTACGTTATCCAGAATATCCTGGTAATCAAACATTTTCAAACTCTTTCTGTATCGGGTGTGAAAACTCTATTCAGGCAGTCAGACCACCATCTATTGTAAAAACCTGTCCTGTGATGTAAGCAGCCTTTTCAGATATCAGAAAAGAAACCAGGTCAGCTACTTCTCTGGCACTACCCATACGTTTCATAGGGATCATATCCCTTATTTCCTGGAGGTGCTTTTCGGGAATAGAGCCGGTCATCTCTGTGTCGATATACCCAGGAGCAACGCAGTTTACAGGTATTCTTAGCTTTGCACCCTCTTTTGCCAATGCACGTGTAAAACCGATTATACCAGCCTTCGATGCGCAGTAGTTGGTCTGACCGGCTATGCCGATCAGGCCGCTCACTGAGGTGATGTTTACGATTTTACCTTTTTTGTTCTTGAAAAAATAGGCAACTAACTGACGGGTCATATTGAAATAGCCGGTCAGATTTGTGGCAATAACTTCGTTCCAGTCTTCTGGCTGCATTATGAATAGACTCTTATCCCGGGTGATTCCTGCATTATTGACCAATGCATCAACATCTCCCATTGTATCTTTTGCACTATTGATAAACTCTCCGGCAGAAGCAAAATCTGTGATATCAGCCTGAAAAGCGTGGGCTTTTCCCCCCGCGTTGGTAATTTTTTCTACCAAATTATCAGCATGTTCTTTCTGGCTGCGATAATTGAAAGCAACTTCCCAGCCTTCAAGTGCAAGGGTTTCTACAATTGATGCGCCAATACCCCGAGATCCGCCTGTTACTATTACTTTTCCTGCCACTGAATGCCTCCATCTTATAAAAATTTATAATTATTTTTTGATATTATTCTTTACTTCTGCTTCCATCTTCAACTGTTTAAGACCCTTAGCAGCAGACTCTTTTACCTTAGTTGAAAATTCCCGTGATCTAATTATATTATCGATTTTCTGGTGAAATGCAGAGAGTGATTCCTCATGGTTTACATTGCTGAAAAATTCTTTCCAAAGCATTACAAAGCCGTCTCTGAGTTTTTCTACACTCGTGTGCTTTGGTTGGAACACAACATTTGCACAGTTGAATTTTTTTAGATCTATTGGATGAAGAAATCTATTTTCCTTCTGTATTGTTTTCCAGAAATCGGTGTTGGGAAATGGGGTAGCGATAAAAAACTCTGCAGTTTTTATCCCTGCTTTATGACAGAACTCAAGAATCAGATCAAACTGGTCCTCACGGCAGGAATCAAACCCAACTCCAAAAGAGCCGAAAAACCTTATACCCCTGTCTTCCAGTTGTTTTACAAGATCAATTGTTCTTTGCCATATGCCCGGATGCCTTCCATAAAATCTGGAGGAGAAAGGGTCACTGGCGAAAACTGTATACATACTTTTGGCTCCTCCCCTTGCTAGTGCATCCAGAAATTGCGGATCACTGTTCATAGCCGGAGAGCAGGAAAGAAACATGTTTACATTGAAGTCTTTTATCCTCTCACAAAGTTCCAGCATATAGCGCTGGAGCCTTGGGCGGTTAAGCATAATCATATCATCTGTTATGTAAAACTCCTGACCTGAAAGCGCCCTGATTTCTTCCACAACGGTTTCCATAGGGCGTAACCTCACCCTTTTCCCCTGATAATGTGGCACATTGCACCATTCGCAGCTGAATGGACACCCTCTGGTTACAGAAATAAGAGAGGCGTGCCAGTCATACTTTTCCTCGATATTGAAAATACCTGTTTTGGGTGAAGCGATAAGCTCTTCTGCCGGTAGTTGTTGGGCTTTGTAAACAGGTTTAAGCTCTCTGTTCCTGGCATCCTCGATAATTGTGTTCCATATAGTATCAGCTTCACCGATACATACACTTGTACAGTGTTTCGCTGAATCTTCGGGGTCCATTGAGGGGTGCATGCCACCCATTACAACCTGCTTATTTCGTTTTAAGAATTCGTCACCAATTTCATAGGCGTATCCGGCCTGGGGGGTAAAATAGCTTATAGCTATAAGATCACTGTCATCTTCGAAATCAATCGGTTCTATATTCTGATCAACTATTTTCCACTCGATATCCATGGGGAGAAGATTTATCAATATTGGTATACCCATGGCCGGAGGCATTCGAAATGACCATGTTGCTGCAATAGCAGGCATTTCAGCCAGTTCCGGATAAGTTTCCAGAAATTTTTCAAACTTTGGATATATAAACGTAATTTTCATCTTAGTTCGATTCTGGTGTACATTCAGCAGGGTGATTTGTATTAGTTGATTTTTGTGTGGTTTTGGTTTCTCTGACTATTTTTAACCACTCGGATGGGATTTCAATCTCCTCGCTGTTTATGCTAAAGAAAACCGGCTGGGCTTCGATCACATTCTCATCTTTCCATCTGAAGTTGTAATTCATTTCGATTTCTATGTCTTCGTTGCTTACTACTGCACTGAGAGTTGTATCTGTTATCGAATAAGTTCCGGCGCCCTGCATCGATTCTTCGGTGCTGCTGGTAACATACAGTGAATCGTTATTTTTAAAAGTCAAAGTCAGACCATCTTCTTCGGAAAACCAAACACCTTCTATATTTTCAGATTGTGAACTTGCAAAAGTAATGGAGAATAGTGCCACAGTGAGAATGAGTGATTTCAAGTCGTACCCCCTGATTTGAAATGTGTGTTGTTTTTGACCCCAAAAACAGAAACTAATATTGTAATAAACAAAATCGAAAAAAGAGCACTGATAAACATTGAAGCAAATACAAGTATTCCAAAATCCCTAACTGGCGGAAATGTGGAAAAACTAAGCACCAGGAAACCAAGCCCCACTATCATGGTGTTGAAAGCGATAGGGGTGCCCTTTCTTTTCAGAGACTTCATCAGCGCTTCTTTTGTTTGAAAATCATTTTTTAAATGTAAAAAACCGGAAAGGAAATGGATAGAGTAGTCAATTCCTATTCCGATACAGGTGTTCATGGTTATTACAGTAACAAGGTTAATATTTACACCCATTACGCCCATCAGGGCATAGACAAAAGCAGTGGAGAGGATTATTGGCAGAATGGAAAAAAGCCCGGCTCTCACAGATCGGAAAAAAATCATCAGACACAGAAAAACTGGTATAAATGTAAAGATAAGACTTGCTATCTGGGTTTTTATCAGAACAGAGGCCATTGATTCATTAAGTATGGTAGGGCCGCTTATCAGTATATCAAATTGAGGGAATTCGTTTACTACATATTCTTCGATATTTGAAGTTATTGTAAGGGGTTTTAGTTCGGGGTTGCTTTGAAATGTTGCATTCAGCCGTACTTTGGTTTTGTCTTCCGAGATCCACTGGTTCAGGTAATTACGGAAATTTTCACTGAGAAGTGACCCCGAGCCGGTAATAAGAGATATCGCAGGGTTTGAAATCTCTCTATTGCTCAGAAGCATACTCATTCTGTTCAACAGCGGAAGAGCTGAAGTTACATTGCCAATTCCTTGCTGTGAACTGATATACTGGTTTATCTGCTCTATTGCGTTCCATTTCTCCTCACTATCCATTCTCTCTTCACTTGAAAGTACAATGGAGAAGAACCTTGTTCCACCAAACTGTTCTTCAATGAAAGAATCAGATTGTCTCAGAAATGAGTTTTCGGGAAGCATAGAGATCGGATTGGTTTCAACATTCACCCTCAGGAAACCAACTATAAAAAAGAAAAATAGAGGAATAAGAAGAGCAAATCTTAATTTGCTGTTTGTGGCGAATTCGCCAAAACCTTTCCAGAAATTTTCCAGGGCTGCCTCTTCAGCAGTATGTGAATTGTAAATCGCTCGGCTCTTATCAGAATAAAGGAAGAGTGGCAGTAGTATGGTGTTGAAGAGAAATGCGAACAAAACAGCTATGCCTGTGAATATTCCAAAATGTCTTGTCCAGGATATATCCGAAAAGGCAAATGAGAAAAAACCGGCACATGTAGTAAGGGAAGTCAGCAGACAGGGGATCAGAAGTTCCTCATAGGTCTTTTGTAATGAAACATACACATTATGCCCTTTTTTGTTCATAATTGTGAATGTTCTTAGCAAATGGATCGCATCAGCAACACCAATAGGAAAAAGAATTACCGGAATAATCGAGATTACAATTGAAAAGGGAGTTCCTGTCAGGCTTAGAATGCCAAAAGTCCATATCAGCGCGACGATATTGACCGATAATGCTGCTGCGACAAATCTGAACCGTCTGAAAACCCTGTATAACAGAAGGAAAATGACAAAAAAACAGATCGGGAGGAGCAGGGAGAAATCCCGTTTCATAGACTTATCGATGAAATAGGACACACCACCTTCACTGGTTACATAGGTACTGATACCGTCTTTTTGATCAAGCTGGTCGGAATACTCGATAACCTGTTCCATAAGCCTGGAACGATCAACATCTTCTGTCAAACCAATGATGAGACACAGAACACTCTGGTCATCGGAGATGAAAAACTCGGTGAGATTTCTGTTATCCCCCAATCTCTGATTCAGCTCCTCAGCGGAGAACGTATGGTCTTTGGGTATAAGGTAATCATTGCTTATGCCCAGAAAGCCTCTTCGGACCGGAACCTGCACATTGTGAAGTCCAGAGACCGAGGCAACATCTTTGAGCTGAGTAAACCACTGTGACCAGCTTCTAAGCGAATCAGCCTTTTCATTAAGGTCTGCATCTTCAAACTCAGCAATAAACAGAACAGTATAGGGGCTTGGAAACTCTTCCTTGAGTGCTTCATAATCGAGTTTTGCTTGCAGGTTAGGGGGGATTGCATTGAATGTATCATTGTCAACAATGATTTTTGTGCACTGGTAACCCATGAAAATCGTCAATGCTAGTATCAAAGGCCAGGTTATTTTACGGTACTTAATGAGCTGGTTAACAAAAGAGCTGATCGACACATTTACTCCAGTGAAAAACTGATCTGACAATATCGAAAATAAATAAATTAATTACCATGTGTTACAAAATTAGTGAAATTACCTTTATAATTATACCTGCTTGAAAAATACTACCTTTAAGCCACTGCTACCAACTTATTTAACCGTTTCACGGGAAAAAGCGTTCAATCCGGAAAACTGCGATCTTTTTTGTGTTGGGTTTTATCAAAAATTCACATATGGGATAATATATCGCCTGTATTAACAATTAAGCAAGCCTGAACTGCTTTTAACTTGCCAACATGCAAACACATCCAGCTCTATTTTATGGGGGGGGGAGAATGCTTACTATATTGTAGGCTTTTCACTTACACTGTTGCTTTTTTGCCTTGTAGTTACTTTTTATCCCGAAAACGTCCCTTTTTGACAGAAAGTGACTGGACAACCTATCGTTCCCCCTGGTGGCAGCTCTATTATTCTTCAAAATACTTTAGTCCTGTTAAAAATCCCGCTAACGGGGATTAAAGAAGTGTTTTTCAGTTCAGATCGTGAGAATCGGGAGGTTGAATTTGAGTATTATCCCCTGGAGCGGCTGATCAGAAGAGCTCATGATCTGCTTGATGCCGGTGATGATATCATTATAGGGCATCATCCCCATATTATTAACACTGTTGAACGGTATAGAACAGCTGATGGGCGTAGTGGAGTTATATTTTATTCACTGGGCAACATAACAGCCTGGGCATTGAAGCTACAGATTTAGAAACTGAGTCAAGTTGCAGAAATAACTCTTGAAACAGGTGTGAGTGATGACGGTAAAAAGGTGGTGCGGATAAAGGATGTAACAGTGATGCCTGTGGTGCATATGTTTAGACGAGAAAATAAAAGAGTATAACACAAAATTTTTCCGCTGTTAAGATATGCAGAGCAGGCCAAGAGGGGGATATTCCGCGAGATTGCAGTGGTGCAGAAGTGAAAAAGCTGCTGTCTTTGGAAAAAGAATTCAGAACTCATTTCTATCAGGATGGGATTAATTACATTTAAGATAGGTGATTTTCTGGCATTTTGTAGTGAATGAGTGTATTTTTCTTAACCAGGATTTTTAAACTGAGGATTATATAATGTTAGTTCAAGTTGAAGTAGTATCATTTGCTGTTGATCCGGACAAAAATTCTCCGCTTATAATCTTACAGGAAACCGGGGGTTCAAGGTCACTTTCCGTACCAATCGCACCGCTTGATGCCAGTGCAATTGCAATGCACTCACTTCAGGCTGCTGAACCTGGAAAGCCGCTCACAATTGATCTGGTTAAACTGATTGTTGATCAGCTCGGAGGGGAACTTGCCAGGGTTGTCATATACGATTATAGCGAGCAGGTCTATCTAACACGTTTACAGGTAAGTGTGGGGGATTCGGTTAAAATTATAGATTGCAGACCCTCTGATGCAATAAGTTTGGCTTTAAGGAGCCGGTGTCCTATTTTGGTCAATGACTCGGTTTTTGACAGGATTCAGACGAGTAATAACCTCAGTGAGGCTGAAATCCTCAGAAATAACATATCATCTATAGAAACAATGCAATTTGGTCGGTATATTCTGGAGTAAAATTATACTATGAAAAACTTTGTACTATTATTGTTGTTCTGTTCTGTGTTCTCTCTTCGGGCTTCTGATGGCTCTGCAGTGTTTGAAAGTGCTATGGAGTATTACAAAAATCAGCAATATGGATCAACTGTAAATGTTATCCGTGACCACTTGCGTGAACATGGCAGAGACCCTGAAGCTGAAAGGTTGGTTCCTCTCATAATCGAGGCCTACATCAGAACTGAGGAATATGGACCGGTTGAAAATCTGGTCAGTATGTACTCAAAAAGATTCCAACAGTCATCTTTTCTCCCCAGACTCTATTATCTTGACGGGGTTGCGTCTTCCCGACAGAATGAGTTCAGAAAAGGTATTCAATCTTTCTCAAAAGCCCTGAAGCTGGGTGTGAACCGTGAACTTGACTCTCTGATAATGGTGACCACAGGGAAAATCGCTGCAAACAGTATGGGCATGAATGAGCTTACAGAGCTTGCTTCCGATGAAACTCTTCATCCACGAATTCTCGAAACTATACGGTTTTATACTGTAACAAAACAGCATTCAGCCGGATATCACGCACGGGCAGAAAAAAATGCCACCAATTTTCTAAAACTCTACCCCCGTTCAGATTATGCACCGCAGATCAGGCAAATTGCCCACAGACCTGCATCTTCAGACAGGGGAGTAGTAGATGTAGCAGTTCTTGCACCTCTATCCGGTGAAGCTGATTTTTTCGGAAAAAAAATGGTACAGGGAATACAGACTGCATTTGATAACCACAACAGAAACTCCTCTCGTCAATTACGGATTGTAACTTATGATACAGAGGGCAATATGGTTACAACTGCGCATAGGTCAAGAGAGATTCTTCAGAGAGGAAATCAAAGAGTGGTGATAGGACCTGTGCTTAGTGATAATGCGGTTGTCAGTGCTTCTTTGTTTTCTGGAAACAATATTCTGATGGTTACCCCGACTGCAAGTGAGCAGGGGTTAGCCGGACTTGGGGATAACATCTTTCAGATGAATATCACTTTTGGTACTCTCGGACAGAGTATTGCCCGCTATGCTGTTGAAAACCTCAATATCCGTGAATTTGCTGTCATATCACCAAATTCTCAATATGGAAGATTAACAACAGACCATTTTCTAAACGAACTTAGAAACTACAATGATGTCAGTGTTGTACATGTGGAATATTTTGAAGAGGGTATTCATGATTTCGCTGAACAGATAAGAAATCTCCGCAGGGCTTTGATCAGGCGCCGTCTTGATACCATGGCTGCTGAAGAGGGTCTGGTGAGAACTGTTGGTTCAAACCGGCGACTGAGGGAAGAGAACTTCGCCGATTCCACACTTTCAATCGGTGGAATATTTATGCCTATTGAATCTGAGGACGTGGTGATGCTTGCCCCGCAGTTGGTGTTCCATCGCCTGCGTACCCAAATGCTGGGTTCGAGCGGGTGGCACAACAAGCTTGTTACTGATGAAGCAAGGCAGTATGTAAATGATGCTGTTTTGTCCACTGCTTTTCAGATAAACGAAGAGAGCAGTGAGTGGAAAAGTTTTGAAAGGGCATACAAAAGAAGATACAATGAGGAGCCAAACAGGGTTTCTGCAATGGGGTTTGATGCTGCTCAGTTGGTAATTAGAGCTGTAAACGAATCTGGCGGTAACTTCAACCGTCTGAAAAATTCCCTTTCAAACATCACCAACTTCCAGGGTCTGGCCGGAACTGTTTCCTTTAACAGTGAGTGCGGGGCAAATCAGGAAGCTGTTATAATGAGAATTGTTGAAGATGGGTTCATAAGGGTTTATTAGATATAGCCTGTTTTTGATCGTAAATCTTTCTCGGGGTGGTTAGATGGGGAGCTTACTGTATTTTGTAACCGAAGCAGTGAGGGGGTGTTATCAGGCTAAACTGATGACATTCGTTTCTGTGTTGACAATTGCAGTCTCCATGCTTCTCATTAGCGGTGTGATTCTTGGTATAATAAACACTGATGCACTTCTGAGACGTTCAGAGGATCAGGCTGATCTTGCGGTCTATCTCACAGTGAGGGCATCAGAAGATCATTCTCTTCAAAATACAATTCTTGAGAAGATCGGTTCAAAAAAGCAGGTTCAGGATGTGATACTCATTTCCCAAACTGATGCATGGAACCGCTTTGAAGAAATGTATGGATCAGAGATCCTTGAATCTGTTGATGAGAATCCGTTTCCCGCCTCAATTGAAATAACTCTCAAGGAGGGATATCAAAGCAGTGCTGAAATCTCTGAATTTAAATATGCCATCTCTGAGCTTGAAGGGATAGAAGCTGTTCAGTATGCGAGGGAATGGGTTGATTTTGTAGGCAGAATGCGCAGTTATTTCTTTTATGTTTCTTTGGGATTAAGTCTGCTGATAATGCTTGCGCTGCATGCAATGATCTCAAATACCATTAAGCTTACAATCTACGCCAGAAAAGAACTGGTAAGGAATATGCATTATGTTGGTGCTACCGATTTTTTCATAAAAGCACCATTTCTGCTTGAAGGAATGTTGCAGGGAGGTATCGGAGCTTCAGTTTCAGTTGCCGTCATTTATTCCCTTAAGGTGGTTTTTCCAAATCTTCCCCTCTACTGGGGTACTGATTTTCTACCTCCTCTTATTCTTTCCATAGGAGTACTTTTCGGTTGGCTTGGAAGTCAGAGCGCAGTTCGAAAATTTCTGGTGTGATATTTTTATTCCTTTCTTTTGTCTTGTCCATCTCTTTGTATGGTCAAAATTCGGAAGGTGAATCTGTTATTGCACGTTTTGATCAGGAGATCACACAAAAAAGCGATGCTCTTGATTCCATAAGAGTTGCTTTGGAGAAGGGGCGTAAAAGATTAAGCGAGCTTCAGGAACAGGAGGGAAACTATTTAAGCAGACTTGAGCAGCTAGAACAAAATATTGCTGCATCAAATCTCTTTTTAGACCTTGTGACTGATCAGATCGACTCGGTAAGCTTAGTTATTGGGGAACTTAAATCAGATCTTTACCGGTCGGAGTCAGAATTGGCCCTGAATCAGGAGCTTATGAAAAGACGGCTGCGTCAGGCATATATGAGGGGAGATTATAACATGCTTCAGGTTCTTCTCTCAGCCCGGTCGCCACTCGATATGATACATCGGGTAAGATATCTCCAGGAGCTTAACAGATACGATCAGAGACTTGCTCAGAGCATAAGGGAAACAATTGAAGATATTGCGGCCAAACGCACCCAACAGGAGAAAAAGAAAAACGAGCTCAATGAATTGTATGAATCCAGAAAAGAGGAGCAATCAGAACTCTTAACAGAGGTCGAAAACCGATCCTCCGTTCTTGAGGAGATTCGAAATGAACAAAGCGCCTATGAAGCGATGGTGAAGGAGCTCGAAGAGGCACAGCGTGAGTTGGATGGAATAATTGACCAGCTCGAAGTCGACCGGCAGAAAGTCAGGGAAGAACTGGAACGCAAAGCTGTTGTCCATTTTGAAAATCTCAAAGGCAAATTGCCCTGGCCTGTTCGGGGGAGAGTTATTGCAGAATTCGGGCAGATTACTCATCCGGTTTACAAAACAGTCACCATGAACAACGGAATAGATATCGAGGCTTCCGGGGGCGATGAGGTGAAGAGCGTGGCTTTTGGCTCTGTGGCTTACGTTGGATGGATGAGAGGGCTTGGCAGGTTGGTTATTGTAGAACATCAGGGTGGTTTCGTTACTATTTACGCCCACCTTGGGGAGATAAATGTTGTGCAGGATGAAATGGTAAATCAGGGAACTGTATTGGGGAAAGTGGGAGACACTGGTGCACTTGAAGGAAGTAAACTACATTTTTCCATCAGAAAATCAACCGAGACTTTTGATCCGATGGATTGGTTGTCAAAATAAAATCAGTTCTATAAGCTGGGGAGCCTTAAAGAATAATGTTTACAGAAGTTAAATGGAAAAGGTTGGTAGGGCAGGAGCGTGTGCGGGATGTTCTGAGTAATGCGCTTTCAAACGACCAGCTTGGGCATGCGTATCTGTTTTGCGGGGAGAGAGGGTGTGGTAAATTTACTGCTGCACTGGAATTCGCCATGGCTCTGCTTTGTTTTGATCCTTCCGGTAAGCCCTGCTACCAGTGTGATTCCTGCAGGCGTGTGTTGAAATATTCACACCCCGATCTTCATCTGGTTATGCCTGTGGCTTTGCCCAAAGAGTGTAAATCGGATAATAAGCTTACAGATAAGGGATGGGATTTTATCTCTCAAAAGGCAAAAGAGAGAATCGAAAATACCTATTTGCTTGAGGAGTTTTCGTCTGTTCCTGAAATCCCGGTTGATTGGATCAGGGAGATGAATCAGTCCGTCACCAGAGGAGCAATGGAGGGTGGATACAATATCGTCATCATGGATGGTGTTGAGCTGATGCGCAAAGAGGCTGCAAATGCAATGCTTAAGACACTTGAAGAACCTCCTGAGAGAACTGTGATGATTGTAATCACCGAAAAGATAAATGCAGTTCTCCCCACAATCGTTTCAAGGTGCCAGGTAATCCGTTTTGCCTATCAGACCCCGGAGCTTTTGCGGTCTGAGCTCGCAGCCAAACTCTCTGTAAACATCTCAGATCCCTCTCTTGATACCTTGATCCATGCCGGCTCTTACGGAAAAGCCCTTGCACTCAACGAAAATCGCCCTGATGAAGCGTTGAAGTCTGCTGCGCAGTTTTGGAGAGCATGCACAACTCTGGACATGGATAAGGTGATTGAGCAGATTGACAGTTTCCCTGTCAAGGGCAGTATGGGGATTTATGAGAATTTTTTCATCTACTTGCTTCAACTTATCCATTTTGCATTTTTGGGCAGGTATGCTGATACGGAAAACTATTTTAAAGTCGTTAATCCTTCGTACCGAATCGAATTACCCTCTGACGTCTCTCTAAGGAGAGTGGAGATGATAATAAACTCCTGTCAGGAATCTCTCGATGCGCTGAGAATACGGGGAAACAGCACATTGGTTTTAATTGAATTTGCATTTTCTTTGATGGAGATATTAAATGACGAAAAACAGTAAATTAGTCGAAGTGGTCTTTAAAGGTGAGCGGAAAGCCATCTACAGGGACCATAACGAATTGGATATAATAGAAGGGGAGTATGTAATAGTAGAAGCTGAACGTGGTCAGGACATGGGGAAAGCTTCCCTTATAGGTGCACTTGTGCGTTTGAAAAAAGGCAAGGGGGAAACAAGGAGTATCGTAAGAATTGCCAAAGAGAATGATATTGAGATACTCAGAAAAAATCAGGAAAAAGAAAAATCAGCCTTTCAGGTGTGCAGAGAGAAGATAAAGCACTTTAAACTGGAGATGAAACTGGTTGGAGTTGAGATACAGTTTGACGGCAGTAAAATCACCTTCTATTTTACTGCTGCCCAGCGGGTCGATTTCAGAGAGCTGGTTAAGGATCTTGCATCTGTGTACAGGACCAGAATTGAACTGCGGCAAATTGGGGTCAGGGATGAAGCAAAAAGAGTTGGGGGATGTGGTATATGTGGGCGAAAACAGTGTTGCAACTCTTTTCTAACTGAATTTGAACAGATAACCACACAGATGGCTAAGGATCAGCAACTTGCTCTTAATCCCACCAAAATATCGGGTAACTGCGGAAGACTTCTATGTTGTCTTCGTTATGAAAATGAGCAATACCAGGAGATATTTGCAGAATTCCCCCCCGTTGGCAGCAAAGTTACCATTGACGAAAAGCAGGGTACTTTGAGTTACATCAATATTTTCGAGAACAAGGGGCTTGTGCATTTCAGCAACGGTTCACAACAGTGGTTGCCTCCCCAAGAGTTTAAGAAAGGAACTTTTGAATATGCCAGTTGAATCCAGGCAAAAAAAACGACTTCTGGTTACCAGTGCTCTCCCATATGCCAATGGAGATATCCACCTTGGTCATCTTCTGGAAGTGGTGCAGACCGATATTTTCGTACGCTTTAACCGTTTACTGGGAAATGAAGTTCTCTATGTGTGTGCCGATGACACACATGGAACCCCCATTGAACTTAATGCTTTAAGCCAGAAAATCACGCCTGAAGAACTCATTGATAAGGTTCATAAAAATCACATAAGAGATTATGCCGGCTTCGATATCAGCTTTGACATATTCTATACCACAAACTCTGAAGAGAATCGTCGCTATGCGGAGATGATATATGAAAGCATTCGGAAAAATGGTCAGATAGCAGAGCGGGAAATCAATCAGTACTATTGTGAGCACGATAAGCGTTTTCTGCCCGACCGCTTCATCATAGGAGTTTGTCCAAGGTGTGAAGCTGCGGAACAGTATGGTGATGTATGTGAAGTTTGTGGGGCAACGTATGAAACAACTGAGCTTATTGAGCCCAGATGTTTCATTTGCTCAAGCACTCCGGTGATGAAGACTTCAACACACCTCTACGTACAGCTTGAAAAGAATGAAGAGTTTCTCAGGGAATTTATCTCTGCACCGGGTGTTATTCAGGATGATATGAGAAATTTTGTGCAATCATGGATTGATGAAGGGTTGAGGGAGTGGTGCATATCCCGTGACGGACCATATTTCGGATTTAAAATTCCAGGTACCGAAAACAAGTTTTTTTATGTGTGGCTTGATGCTCCCATCGGATATCTCTCTTCCACTGATCGATGGTGTAAGGATAACGGAAGGTCTGTGGAAGAGTTCTGGGGTAAAGAGAGCGGAACTGAAATCGTACACTTCATAGGGAAGGATATTGTCTATTTTCATGCGCTTTTCTGGCCGGTTATGTTGAAAAATTCAGGCTTTTCTGTCCCCTCGAGTGTAAAGGTGCATGGGTTCCTCAATATACAGGGTGAAAAGATGTCCAAAACACGGGGAACATTCATTCTTGCCAGTGATTTTATAAGTAAAGTCAAACACCCACAGGCTTGTGAATTTTTAAGATTTTATTTCGGTTCAAAACTCGCCCTCACAACTGCAGATATTGATCTGAATAAGGGGGAGCTTATTAGTCGGGTTAATACTACATTGGCTAATAATATCGGAAACCTCCATCACAGGACTATGGTTTTCTGTGAGCGGTATTTCGATTCAATGGTTCCCGATGCCCCATGGGACAAGGAAATTGAATCAAAAGTAAATACCATGGCGCAGGAGATAGAGGAATGTTATAATCGCTGCGATTTCAAATCCGTAGTTGAGAAGATTCACTTCCTGGGAAGTCTTGGAAATAAATTCTACCAGGATTCAAAACCCTGGGAATTGGTCAAAACTGATATGAATGCTGCTGCACTGGTTATGGTAACATGTGTTAATCTGATCAAGGCTCTGGCAGTATTCCTCAAACCCATAACACCTCAGTTGAGTTCGGGTGTGGAAAAACTCTTCGGTATAGAGTTTTGCTGGAATGATTACCGGTTTTCACTATCAGGTGTAAAGTTGGGTAAAATCGAAAAGATGGTTAAACCCCTTGAATCGGAAGACCTTGTTGCACTCTTTGCTCAGACCGCAGCAAAAAAGGTTGAAGAGAAAGATGAGCGTGAAAACGGGCTGATAAGTATCGAATCGTTCGCTGCTGTTGATCTGCGGATTGGTAAGGTGATCTCGGCTGTAAAGGTGGAAAAATCAAATAAACTGCTGTGTCTACAGGTAGAGATTGGCAAAGAGAAAAGGCAAATTGTCGCCGGGATAGCAAAAAACTACAAACCGGAAGAAATCACAGGTCAGATGGTTGTGGTGGTTGCAAACCTAAAGCCCGCTAAACTGTTTGGAATTGAATCACAGGGCATGCTCCTTGCGGCAAAAGATGCTTCGGGGTCACTTGTACTTGTACAGCCACAGAGGAACGTTAACAGCGGGGCAAAAGTCCAATGAGCCTTCTATGGGCATCTAAAGAGAATATAAGACTCAGAGAAGCGGATAGTGAAATAACACAGCTTATTGCCTATGAACTGAACATCCCCTCTTCACTTGCTTCAGTTCTTGCAGGGCGCAATCTAAGGGATTTTGAATCATGTAAAAGGTATTTCAGGCCCGAGCTGTCCCATACCCATGACCCTTTCATTTTTACCCATATGGAAAGAGCGGCCAGGAGAATACTGGATGCAATTAAATCGGGTGAGCCGATAACCGTGTATGGGGATTACGATGTCGACGGGGTCACTTCCACAGTTCTTGTGGTTAGAGTGCTGCGTCAGCTTGGGGCTAAATGTGATTATCACCTTCCCAACAGGTTAGTTGACGGGTACGGAATTTCGAAAAGCAGTATAAAGCAGATCGCTCAAAATGGGACCAGGCTGATTGTGACCGTCGATTGTGGGATCACAGCCATTGATGAGGTAAGAGAAGCTTCCTCTCTGGGGATCGATTGCATTATTACCGATCACCACGAACCCAAAGAAACTCTCCCCGATGCCTTGGCTATCATCGATCACAAGGTACCCGGCTGTCCCTACCCGGATAAGTCTTTGGCTGGTGTGGGGGTTGCGTTCAAGCTGTGCCAGGCTCTGGCTGTGTTAAGCGGACGTGGCGAGGAGCTGTGGATTAAATTACTTGATCTGGTTGCGCTTGGAACTGCAGCGGATATTGTCCCCATGCTCGGAGAAAACAGGGTAATAGCTTCTTTGGGTTTTGAGCAGATGACTAAAACTGAAAACACAGGTTTGAAAGCCCTTATAGAGGTACAGGGGTTGACAGGAAGAAATTTGTCTACTGCAGAAGCTGTGTTCCAGCTTGCCCCATGTATCAATGCTGTAGGACGTTTGGGGGATCCTAAAAGGGGAGTTGAGCTGTTATTAACTGATGATCCGGCTTTGGCAAGACTCTATGCTGCTGAATTAAGGGAGACAAACCTTGAGCGCAGAGCGCTTGACAGTTCAGTCGCACAGGAGGCTTTCGAATGGGTTGAGAAAAACTGCAGACCAGATGATGATTTTGCACTTGTACTGGGAAACCCCGATTGGCATGTAGGTGTTATCGGTATAGTGGCTTCAAAACTCGTGGAGAAATATCACAGACCTACGGTTCTTTTTTCTGTCGATAATAACGGCATGGCGCGGGGGTCGGGCAGAAGCATACCAGGATTCCATTTGCTTAATGCACTCAATGACTGTGGTGACATTTTGAGCAGTTATGGAGGACACGCTGCTGCTGCTGGAGTCAGTATACAGCAGGGAAAAATTGAGCAGTTCAGAGAAAAGTTTAATGAAACCGTCAAAAAAAGTATCGACAGGGATGATCTTGTACGCCATGTTACTGCCGACGCAGAAGTGTCGATAACCTCTCTCACCCCAAAATTTCTGAGGATAATCAAACAAATGGCACCCTTTGGGCCCGGTAATATGCGTCCTGTTTTTCTCTGTAAGGATCTTCAGAATCGATATGCACCAAGGGTGGTGGGCAGAAAACATCTTAAGCTTGCCTTAACCAGAGAAGGTATGGTGATGGATGCGATTGCGTTCAATTTTGGTGAGCGGATAGCAGAAATCAGTAAATCCGAATCGTTGCAGATTGCATTTTCACTGGAAGAAAATGTGTGGAACGGCAAGACATCTCTGCAAATGAACGTCAAGGGTATTTGCTCCTGAGTGACAATTACCCTGATCTTATTGAATTGATGCTTCTTATACTTTGTGGATCTGGTTCTGAATCTGATATGTCAGTCAACCCAAACCGCTTGCCCCCCCCCTCAAAATGTAAAGCCATCTTTTTTTTATGGCATCCCTGAAGACTGCAATTTAATCCATTTGTTGCTGTTGTTTTTTGAAATAGGAGAAGGCTTGCATTTGCAGCTTTTGTATGATAACATATTCATAAATTCACATATTTCTGAAAAGCCTGGATCTTAAGCGGGGAAGCATATGAAAACAGGGCTGTTTGTTCTGGTTGCATTGTTGTTTTCTACAGTGTATTCTGCTGAGACAAAAGTTGTGGGGTATTATTATGCCATTGATTCCAGCGCTATTAAAACCTATGACTTTTCAAAACTGACTCATATTGTAGCCTCCTTTGTAACTGCTGCTCCCGATGGTACAATTATTTTTGACAGGTACATTGGTCATGAACCCTACATAAAGATGGTAACGGAGAAGGCCAGAAGTGAAGGGGCTATTCCTATGATTTCTCTGGGTACAACTTCAGGAGCCTGGGAGATGACTAAAAACGCACACTCAAGAGCAAAATTTATTGAAGAGATTATCTACTGGTGTGTAGAAAACGATATTTCGGGAATAGATCTTGACCTGGAGGGCTTTTCACAGGAGTTTTCTTCCGGAAATGAACCTACCTTTTTTCCTTACTATTACGAGTTGCTGTCGAATGAATTACGGGCAGCTATGCCTGATTCAATGATTCTGACCGCCGCTGTAGGAGCATCTACATGGAACGGAAGTCAGTGGACAGATGGACTTTTAGCCAATATGGATTTCATAAATGTAATGGTTTACGATCTTGCATTAAGCTGGGTTGGAACTCCGGTAGTAAATCACTCCACCTTTGATCACCATACTACTGCTGCACAGTACTGGCACTATACACGAGGAATCCCCAAAGAAAAAATCGTTATGGGATTACCTTTTTATGCAAGAGGGTGGGATCGTGACAATAATGTTATGTACACTGAGAACAGTCCCTGGGGTGCTGTACGGGGGTTTAACTACAACGATTTGGTTAATCGTTTCTCTATCCCCGCGCATATCGATACCATTGATCTCTACCCGGACACCACCATCCTTTTCCCCCGCTCAGATGGGGTCGTGGGAACAAGCACCCTGTTTTTCAACAATATCGATATGGTGAGACGAAAAACTGAGTGGACGATTGAAAATGGATATGGTGGGATGATGTTCTGGGAAATTCCGGGGGATTTGCCATATTCAGATGAACGGTCGCTTATAAGAGCTGTATATCATACCCTGTATCCTGAAAACAGTATACATTCTTCCACAAATCTTTCCCGCTTTGATAAAATGTACACTGTGACAGATAACAATATTATTTACATTAGAGGGTTGCAGTCAAATCATAATATTGATGCTGCACTTTTTGCTCTATCCGGCAGAAAATTGAGACTGAGCAGATTGATAAAACAGGATTCGCAGATTGCCATTAGCCTCAATGAGTGTGCAATTTCTACGGGATTATTTCTTCTCAGAATCAGAGATGACACATTTGAAAGAACCGTTCCTGTGCTGATAGGGAAATAAAAGAATTTACATATATCAGTTTGTAAAGGACGAGTTTCAGACCGCTCACCCTAACCCGAACACAATCAGTTGTGGGGACCAAGTTTATAGAGGTTTTCCTGAATCGTGCCCATTGGGCAAATTGAACACCAGGCTCTGTGGTTGTATTTAACACCAAGGTAAATTGCCACAATCGAAGTCGCAAAGCACATGCCCCACAAAACCCTTCCTAAGGAAGGTAAACTTTCAACTGTATTTATACTTCTGAAGATCATCAGACCCATAAGCACGGCCACAACACTCCACTTAAAGAGTTTGCTGCGGAAAAGTCGAGGCAACTTATTTCTTAAGGTTACTCTTGACATACCTGTATCTAAAAATGCGCCTCTGGGACAAACATTCCCGCACACCCATCTGCCTTTGAAAGGGCTGATTGATACACCCAGGAGCATTACCACTCCAACCCCAAGGCCCAATAACGGGTACTTCCATCCAAATAAAGCTATAATTAAAAATATTCCTGTCAAAGCAATCTTTCTTGCACGTTTCATGACCGCCTCCTCTGGCTGGGAATTATAAAAATTGATATATATGAATAAATGAATATTTGGTTGAAAAAAATATCTACTTGAAAAACCTGATTATTTGTTCGTCTATTACCTTGTAACAGGTATTGACCCCATCTTTTTGAGCCTCGATTATACCGACTCTTTTCAATATAGAGAGATGTTGACTAACTGTAGGTTGAGGAAGATTCAGTTTTTCGCTCATTTTATTTACATTGCATCTGTCTGAGTGATGTTTGATCAATCTTTCAACGATTGTTAATCTAACGGGATGGCCAAGTGCCTTGAATTTTTCACTTAATGCTTTGGTTTTATTATTCATATATATGAATATACCTATAAAAGAACATAAAAGCAATATTTTCTGACTGGTAGCGGGGGAAAGTTTCTTGCAACCGAAGAAATCGATCCAAAACTCTCACGTGATGTAGATAGTTTGGTTCTGAACTGATGTTTAATGTATTTTAGGAGCAAAATAAGAGAAACCTGCCACTTCACCCGAAATTTAGGTTGTTATTTTCCACACTTCTAAAAAGCGGGACACAGGTAAGAGGATTATAAGAATATGTTAACTCCTGATGAACAAATAGAAAAGTATCTCTCTCAAAGGAAAAAGAAAAAAATGGATCAGCACAAAGTTACTCAAATCAAACAGACCCTGAAAAAAGGCCCGGTATGGGTTATTTGGCTATTGGGGATACTTGTTATCGTGGTGCTTTTCTTCAGCCCCTGGGTTGTGATCGGAGCCGGAGAGAGAGGGGTTATTATGAATTTCGGAGCTGTACAAGAGACAGTTCTCAATGAGGGTTTGCATTTCAGGATTCCTGTTGTGCAGGAGATTGTTTCTATTGATGTAAAGGTTCAGAAATTGGTAACAAGGGCTGCAGCTGCGTCTTCGGACCTGCAGGAAGTAAGCTCAGAGGTTGCGCTGAATTATCATGTGATTCCGGACAGGGCAAATATCGTATACCAGCAGATCGGGACTGAATTTAAGGACAGAATAATTGACCCTGCGATTCAGGAAGTTGTAAAGGCGGTAACTGCTCTTTACACAGCAGAAGAATTGATAACCAAAAGACCGCAGGTAAGCGAAGCCATGAGAGAGGCTCTCTCCCTTAGACTGCTCAATCACAACATTGCAGTTGATGCTTTTTCCATTGTGGGTTTCAGCTTTTCTCAAACCTTTGTAGAAGCTATTGAAGCGAAACAGACAGCAGAACAACATGCGCTCAAAGCAAAGAGAGATTTGGAAAGAGTAAAGATTGAAGCGGAACAAAAAGTTGCTGCTGCATCAGCGGAAGCTGAGGCTTTGAGACTTCAGAGAGCAAATATCTCCTCAGACCTAATAGAGCTCAGAAGGGTTGAGGCGACAATCAGAGCTATTGAGAAATGGAATGGTGTGCTGCCCAATGTAACGGGAGGTTCAGTACCATTTATCAGTGTCGGAGAAAGTGATAATAAACAGCAGAGATAGTTAGGTCAGAGACAAAAGTGGATCCTAAAATTGGAAAAAGCTGGAAGAAACATCTGGCCGCAGAGTTTGAGTCTGAATACTTTCGGTCCCTGGAAGTGTTTCTTTTGGAAGAGAAAAAGAAATACTCTGTATATCCTCCGGGACCAAAAGTGTTCTCAGCTTTTGATCATACACCGTTTGATAAGACAAAAGTTGTTATACTTGGTCAAGACCCCTATCATGGGGACGGGCAAGCTAACGGGCTCTGTTTTTCGGTTAATGAGGGCATAAAAAGACCTCCATCGCTAATCAATATTTTCAAGGAACTGCACAGTGACACCGGTGTTCAAATCCCCCAAAACGGTAATTTGGAGAAATGGGCAAAACAGGGGGTTCTTCTACTTAATGCAACACTTACGGTCAGAGCTCGTCAGGCCGGTTCTCATCAAAAGAAGGGATGGGAAAAGTTTACCGATCAGGTGATACGGACCTTATCAGAAAAGAAGAGCGGGTTGGTGTTTTTATTATGGGGTAATTATGCCCGGGCCAAAGAAACTCTTATAAACAGTTCAATCCATCATATACTTAAAGCTCCCCATCCATCACCATTTTCAGCCGACAGGGGATTTTTCGGATGCCGCCATTTTTCCAAAACAAATCAGATCCTCAGAGCACAGGGGATGGGTGAAATCGACTGGAGTCTCTGAGAAGAATTTCTTGTCTGATCCACCCAAACCCAATAAAGCTCCACAGTATTAACGACCGCTTTCTGCTTCTTTTGCCGCTAATTGTGAAAATTTCTGCATAAGCAAAGTCATTATCCCCGCAGAAGATGAGGATAGAAAGAGTTTAATATGAAATGGCAGAGGTAAGAGAAGGATTGAAACTGCATAGATCCATGAAAAGGAGATAAAAAGTGAACCTGAAAAGAGTGAAACTGCCTGTTTTCTCATAAGATTTGTTCCTGATCTTTCATTGAAATCCAAAATTACTGTAGTTGCTGTATCGTATTACGGTTTTGCTCCCATTTCATTTACATTTATTTTCTGAAGTATTGGGGATGAGAAAGTTATCTTCTATAAAAAACTATAAATTCTTGCTATAGTAAAGTTGTGGATTCTATTTTTAATGTCTTACCTTGTGGATATGCTCTGGTTCTATGATCACCGGGAGAAACTCCGGATGAGGTACATTCAACCATTTGAATGTGTGTCTCGAGCTAAAGAAAAATCGGTCTTACACGGTCCGTATGTCTGTTGTTACAATTTGAAGTATGCTGCGATTGAGAGTGATCAGCGGCTGTGCCCATAACTTTAAGGTGAGTTTAAGAATCGCACCATCACTGTGCGATTTTTCTGTATGGAAAAACTCTCCTGAGGGGATCCGTTAAATATTGGAGAGTTTTTGATGAGTGACTCGGCAGACAGAATAAAAGTTCAGAAAAAAGCTGCCTTCACCGGTCTCTTACGATTAGCTTCACAAGAGAAAAAGCTGCTTTGTGGTACAGTTTTGGTGCTTGTTACTGCGGTGTCGCTGGATGCTGTGGCTAAGATGACCATACGCAATGTGGTGGATGGTGTTCTTGATCTGCATCTGGATCTGTCAGGGCTTTTGATGGTGACTCTTCTTTATCTCGGGCTGATAACAGCTCAGGGTTTCTTTTCATTTCTGGAGGGAAGAGGGCGTACTTTGGCTGCAGAAAATCTTGCCCGGTCCCTTAGAGAAAAGCTCTATGACCATATTCAAAGGCTCTCCTTTTCCTTTCATGACAGGACCTCCTCTGGTGAGCTGGTGCAAAGAACCACCTCGGATGTGGATACAGTACGTCGT
The DNA here is from genome assembly GCA_001045525.1 of Chitinispirillum alkaliphilum. Lineage (NCBI taxonomy): Bacteria > Pseudomonadati > Fibrobacterota > Chitinispirillia > Chitinispirillales > Chitinispirillaceae > Chitinispirillum > Chitinispirillum alkaliphilum. Next base: position 82,467 of record LDWW01000003.1, read on the forward strand.
TTCTTTGCCGACCATATATTGGGTTTTATAAGGATCGTTTTCCTATTTGTAATTCATTTTATAGCACTTTCTATTATAAGTTTGAAACTGGCGTTGATCGCATCTGTAATTGTACCGGTGATTATCTTCGTTTCGGTTTTCTTTTTCGGACGCATATACCGCGCCTACAGCGAGTATCAGGATCAGGAAGCAGTGTTAACCACATTTGTTCAGGAGAATATAGTGGGTAACCGTGTCGTGCGTTCCTTTGCAAGGCATGACCATGAGAACCACAATTTTGACAAACACAATGCTAGGCACCGCGACAAGGGATACAGGGTGGTGTTCTGGCACACTTTGTACTGGCCCCTGGCTTATCTGCTTTGTGGAATGCAGATGATCGGAGCTACACTGTTTGCCGGTCTTATGGTTATAAGAGGGGAGTTAACTCTTGGCAGCATGATAGCCGGCTCCTTTCTGATCAATTCCCTTATCTGGCCAATGCAGGATATGGGCAGACTTATTACTGAAATTTCAAGAGGCATTGTGTCCTTTGGGAGAATAAAGGATATACTTGACGAAAAAACTGAGGGTAAAGATGAGGAGCCGGGGATAATACTTGAACAGATCAGGGGTGAAGTCACCTTTGATAAGGTTTGTTTCTGCTATGTTGACGACACCCCGGTTCTCAATGATGTCTCTTTTACCTGCAAACCCGGAGAGACCATTGCGCTGTTGGGCAAGACCGGTTGTGGCAAGAGTTCGATTATCAATCTCTTACTCCGTTTCTATGATGTTACTGCCGGTGAGATCAGGCTCGATGGTGTGAATCTAAGGAAGCTTGACCGGGAGAGTTTAAGAAAGCAGATCGGTTTGGTTGAGCAGGATCCTTTTCTTTTTACCGATACAATTGAGGGGAACATCGCATACGGTGTTCATAGAAATGTCACTCGTAAGGAGGTTGAAGAGGCTGCGGACGCTGCAGCGATCCATAGCTCCATAATGGAGCTTAAGGATGGTTACGAAACCCTGGTTGGGGAAAAGGGGGTGAGTCTCTCAGGCGGACAGAAACAGCGTATCGCAATTGCACGTGCTCTGCTTAAAAATCCCCATATCCTTATTCTCGACGATTCAACTTCTGCAGTTGACGCCTGTACAGAGAGCCTGATCCAAAGATCACTTGACAGACTGATGCAGGGACGCACCACTTTTATCATCGCTCACAGGGTGCAGACTCTCATGAAGGCTGATAAGATTCTGGTCATGGAACAGGGGTGTGTTACCCAGTGGGGTAATCACAGGGAGCTTATGAGTAAACCAGGTTTTTACAGAAGAATTATCGGAATACAAGCCCGTTGTGAAGAGCAGGCAAAAAAAGAAATCATGCAAGGCAGAAAAAAAAGCCTGAACCCTGAGGTGTCGCAATGACTGACAGACGTTTGGAAGAGGATTTGTTCAAGGGAGAATTCAGGGGGCACACCTTTTTGCGCATTTTAAAGTTTGCCCGGCCGCACTGGCCCCTTATGGCCGGCTTTTTGGTTGCTATTACCTTCACTGCCTTTCTGGATTCTCTTAACACCTACATTTCCCGCTTTGTTATTGACAGAGGGGTTATACCGGGGGATGCCGAGCAGCTTTTGAGATGGGGGGGGATACTTGGGGGATTTTTTCTGCTCAACAGCTTAAGTTTCCTTGTCTTTTTCACCTGTGCCGGAAGACTGGGAGAGCTCCTGCAATATGATATCAGACGAAAAATGTTTGAGCATCTCCAGGCAATGTCCTTTTCTTTTTTTGATAAAACCTCATCGGGGTGGCTCCTTTCGCGTATTACAAGTGACAGTCAGCGTATTGCCAGACTGGCTTCGTGGATGTTTCTTGATATTGTGTGGGGTTCGGTAAATATAGTTTTGGCTTTCATTTTCATGGCCTCGATGAATATAAGGCTGACTCTGATTCTGGGAGCAGTAGCTCCTCTGCTTGTGTTTACCGCATTGCTCTTTAAGCGTCGAATAATCGTGGAGTTCAGGAAGGTGCGTGCAATTAATTCCCGCATTACACATGCTTTTTCTGAAAATATCGCAGGGGTGAAAGTTGTAAAAGCTTTAAACCGGGAAGAGAAAAACTTAAACAGTTTTCAGAAAATGACACACGATATACACAGTGCCTCGTTCCGAGCTGGCTGGCTCTCTGCACTCTTTTTGCCTCTGGTGCAGTTCATTACCACTCTTGGAGTCGCTGCAATTCTTCTGGCTGGAGGATGGCAGTTGATGGATGGCTATTTGAGTCCGGGGGAGTTTAGAGCTTTTATAGGTTACATAACCTTTATGATGTGGCCGGTTCTGGATCTGGCACGGGTGATGGGCGAAATGCAGCAATCAGTGGCAAGTGCCGAGCGGGTTTTTACCCTGCTTGACACTCATTCAGAGATAAAGGATTCTCCCGGCGCTATGACAAAAGCAGCTTTTGTCGGGAGTGTGGAATTTCAGGGTGTGACCTTTAGCTATAACAGTGACAACCCGGTCATAAAGGGGATAGATCTGAAAGTAGAGCCGGGTCAGATGGTTGCTCTGATTGGGCCAACCGGGGGGGGCAAATCGACTATGGTTAATCTGGTGGCCCGTTTCTATGAGCCGCTCTCCGGACGTATACTCTTTGATGGCAGGGATTACCGTGACTACACCCAGGCTGCTTTGCAGAGCCGCATAGGTGTGGTATTACAGCACCCACACCTCTTCTCCGGCACAGTGAGGGATAACATTATTTACGGTAATCTGGATGCAAGTGAGAGGCAGATCATTGATGCTGCAATGATGGCCAATGCACACGAGAGCATATGTTCCCTGCCCGGGGGGTATGAAAGTGAAGTTGGTGAAGGGGGAAGCCGGTTATCGATAGGCCAAAGACAGCTGATCAGTTTGGCAAGGGTTTTCGTATCCAATCCGGATCTGATTATTATGGATGAGGCAACAAGCTCCATAGACTCTCTTACGGAACATAAGATTCAGCAGGGGATTACCACTCTGTTAAAGGGGCGGACAAGTTTTATCATAGCTCACAGACTCTCCACCATACGAAACGCAGACCGAATCCTGGTTATTGAAGGAGGGCACATTGTTGAAGATGGGTGTCATGAAGATCTGTTGAAGAATGGGGGGAGTTACCATTCTCTGTATACAACTCAGATGAAAGAAGAGTGGTCTGCGGCTTTGGGGTTCTGAAAGAGGGGGTGGGGAAGTGGTATGTTTTTTGCTCTTTAAAAAGAGTGCACCTTTTGCTCGGAGGTACCATGTTTTTTTATGTGGAATTTCTAATAGCGTTATTAGTTGCCCTCTTTTTTACTTCACTTATTGCAGCCGGTTTAAGGAAATCGGGTTCAAAAGGGCGTATACTTTCAATTTTCTTTTTGATTTTACTCTCCGCGTGGGCGGGGGCGGTCTGGATCACCCCTGTTGACCAGGATTTCAGTAGCATATTTATTGTGGTTACGGTTGTGGTGGGGCTTATTGCAGCGCTTATTCTTGCCGTTTCAGCCTATCCAAACTACCCTATTTTCCAGAGAGAGGAAAGGTCAAGTCAACCTCAGCAAACAGCAAAATCAAAATACGCAGGTGCCTTTTTCTGGGTATTGTTAGTAATACTGATTGCAGCAATTTTAGGGGGCTATTTAATTCGTTAATTATCGTGGGAGTAATAAAAAGAACTGAATGGAGGCGGCACCCAGATTTGAACTGGGGAATAAAGGTTTTGCAGACCTCTGCCTTACCACTTGGCTATGCCGCCCTCTGTAATCAAAAAAGGCTTCCTTCTCATAAAGGAAACCTAAACTTTGGAGCGAGAGAAGGGATTTGAACCCTCGACAACCACCTTGGCAAGGTGGGGCTCTACCACTGAGCTACTCTCGCTTGATTAGATAAATAATATAGATTTTTGCAGTATCTATGTCAATGAATTTTGTCGGTTTTGCCAAAAAAAAAATCGTTTTCGCGCAAAATTCTACCTTTTCATGCAAAAAAAAGAATCATCAATATACCAATAACCGCCTTAGCCTTATCCAAAATAAAAAAACTGATTATTTCTCTATGCTGTATTCAATCTGATCGCGAGCAAATAGAGAGGAGGGCTGCTACACACCAAAAAATAGGGGTGCAGTAATATCGGCAGTGGGAACATTTGATTGTATTAACCTTTTATGCATAAACTGTTCTGGCCTGATTGAGTTTTGCTTGAACGTCCAGACCCGTCTGCATCTGGATTTGTTTGTAGGTGATGGTAACGGGGAAGTTGTACTTCCGTAGGACCGAGGCTGTCAGTTTTGGTTGTTGCGGGTAGGAAAAGGAATAGCGGAAAAACCCGGTCGGGATATTTAAACGGGTAATCGGGCATAAGAATTTATCCATAGTGGTTGTTCTTACACTTGAAAAAGATAAAACAGCTGAACCGGCGCAGGTTTTGTTTCAGGATTCAAGCAAGTGTTTAATTGTGTCAATGAGCTGGTTGAGATCAAAAGGCTTTGTAACATACGCATCAGCTTGAAGAATAGATCTTCCGATCATTTTGTCTTTATCTGTGTCTTTGGCTGTAAGCATCAGTACTTTTGCGCTCTCATCATTGTCCTTAATGATCTTACATATTTCCCACCCATCCATTTCCGGCATCATTACATCAAGAATCACAAGACTTGGCTTTATAGTTTCATATGATTCCAATGCATCCAAACCGCTGGTAAAAGAGTTTACTGTGAATCCCCTTAGTTTGAGATTAACTGAAACAAGTTCCAAAATAAAAGGGTCATCGTCAATCACCATGATTTTTTGATCAAAGTTAAGCATTATACAACTCGAAAAATGGAAACAAAAATGAACGTATACCAGAGAACATATTGCTCTCACTTTGACTACGGTTGAAATGGTTTGCATATTTCGCCTGGGATCGTCTTTTAGTATACCTGCATAACTCAAGCCAGAAATGGATCTTTTAGGAAAAAATTTCCGAAAATCCACTTGATTATGGCGGGGCTGTTTTGGGCTATACCTGGATTATTCTATATAATAGTCAGCACTACAATGATAGCCGTAATAAAATAAATAGTTAAGCGAATTTCTATACCCCGACTCATCAATTATTTTAAATTTAAATAAACTGAGAGATGAACTTTTTCTTTGAGGTTAAAATGTACACTCCAAGTCAGAATGTTTTGAAAAAGTATGCTGATGTACTGGTGAAATTTGCACTCAACAGTGGAAAAGGGATTAAGAAGGGTGAGGTAGTCTACCTGGTAACTCAAACTCCGGGAATTCCGCTTGCCAAAGAGGTGTATCGGGCTGTGCTGGAGAAGGGTGGACATGTCTTGCTTAATATTCTCGATGATGATTTTAAACTGATGTTTGTTGAACAGGCCTCAAAGCAGCAGCTTTCTTTTTTTCCGGAAAAATACTACAAAGGTATTGCCGATACCGTTGACCATTGGGTTAGGATACTGGCTGATAAGGATCCTATGTTTCTGAAAAATGCCGATCCCAAAAAAGTGATGCTTTCAAATCAGGCAAACAGGCCTTTCAGGCAATGGCTTGATCAAAAAGAGGACAGAGGGGAGTTTACCTGGACACTTTGTCTGTATGGAACCGAAGGAAATGCTAAAGAGGCGGGGATGAGTCTTCAGGCATATTGGAATCAGATTAAAAAAGCTTGTTTTCTCAATGAAGCAGATCCTCTGAAGAAGTGGCGCTCTGTTCACACTCAGATGCAAAAGGTTATTGATAAACTTAACAGTATGCCTATTGATAGGGTTCACGTTGAGGCGAAAGAAACGGATATCTGGATAAAGATCGGGGAGAGAAGAAAGTGGCTGGGCGGAAGTGGAAGAAACATCCCCAGTTTTGAAATATTCACCTCACCAGACTGGCGCGGGACAGAAGGAAAGATCTATTTCGATCTCCCGCTTTACAGATATGGCAATATCATTAAAGATATCAGACTTGAATTTAAAAACGGCAAAATTGTAAAAGCAACCGCTTCGGAGAATGAAAAATTCCTCAAAGAGATGATAAAACAGAAAAATGCTGACAAAATTGGTGAGTTTTCACTTACTGATACGCGTTTTTCAAAAATAAGCGAAGTTATGGCCGACACATTGTATGATGAAAATTTTGGTGGCAAATACGGTAACACTCACTTAGCTGTTGGGAAATCGTACCACGATACCTATGATGGTGATCTGTCCAAAATTTCAGAAGAACAACTTGAGGAACTTGGGTTTAATCATTCTGTGGAGCATACTGATATTATTTCATCCTCTGATCGGTTGGTTACAGCGGTCATGAAGGATGGAACAGAAAAGGTTATTTACAGGAAGGGAAAGTTCACATTGTAATACTATGTATCCGGTATATCGATTGTGAATTTATGGAATATAACAGGTGATATCCAAAAGAAAACTCAGCCCTAAAGGAAAACGAACTGATTCCAAAAATCTGATCAAATTCAGAGATCATTTTGAGTCGCTTTATACACTTTACCACAAAAACAGTTATTTAGGACTTGATCCACTGATATGCGTACATGATTTTTCTGAAGAACCGGATTTGGAGATTGCAGGCTTTTTGTGTTCGGCACTTGCTTATGGCAGAGTGGAAAATATTATATCCAGCTTACGTAAGATATTCTCTGTTATCCCTGAGGGACCGGCTCAATTTGCCCTGAATACAACGTTTGAGGAAAAAAAGAGACGACTTAGTGGTTTCAGGCACAGGTTCAACGATTCTGTTGATACTGCGCTCTTATTTGAGACTCTTGGGCAGATTGTAAAAAGGTCTGGGTCTGTTGAGGCCGCTTTTATTGAATGTGTAGAAAACGGGGCACCGTTCGAGCAGCGTCTGATACATTTTGTCAAAATGATAAGATTACTTGCAGAGTCGCTGTATGGGAGAAAAAAGGGTTTTGAGTATCTTGTGCCCTCTCCTGGTGATGGTAGCGCATGTAAACGATTGCTTTTGTATATGCGCTGGATGGTCAGGGCAAGAGACGGAATAGATCTTGGTGTTTGGAGAAAAATTCCTCCCTCAGAGCTGATTTTCCCTGTTGACACTCATGTGGCCAAAATAGCCTCTTTTTATGGTATTACTAAGCGAAAAAGCGTCGATTGGAAAATGGCATGTCAGATAACTGATTTTTTCAGAGAATTTGATCCCCATGATCCGGTAAAATATGATTTTTCTTTATGCAGGGCAGGAATGGTCGATTTCAGAAAAGGTGCAGAGAATTGAATAAAAAAATTCCTCTTGTAAACAGAAGGTACATCGGGATTTCAATTAATAGCGGGAATGTAACCGGGGAGGTGTGTAAATATTCCTCTCAGCGGCATAGGTTTATCTCCCAATTTTCTCTTTCTACAGATCAGGCAATCAAAGAGGAGCTTGAGAAGTTTGAGGAAGTGATAGTGCTCTGCAGCCATGAGTTAAACAGAATAGCAAGTGATGTAGCCAAAAAAATCGGTAAAGCTGAGGCCGAAATTTTCCTTACACAAAAGCACATCATGAATGACCCCAAGATAGTCTCTGCTATAAGGGGTGCAGTAGTTAATGGGCGAAAAAATCTGGAATGGGCGATATCTGAAATATTGAACAGTTATGAGGAGAAGTTTTCAAACATTGACAACCAATACCTCAGGGAGAGATCATCTGACATAAGTGAGATACGGAACAGGCTCTTAAACAGGCTTACAGACAAGAAAAACGGTTTCGTTTGCCACGGTCACGAAAGTTGTACAAAAGGCAAATACAGAGTTATTATTGCTGAGGAGCTTACACCAGAAATGGTGGTAAAAATGGATCTTGATAATGTACTGGGGATTGTCACCGAGAAGGGCGGAATGACTTCTCATGCCGCAATTATTGCCCGTTCAATAGGTATACCAGCCGTATCCGGGGTTATAGACATACTTGATAACGCAAAGTGCGGCGATTCCATTCTCATTGATGGCGATAACGGATTGGTTTTTCTGAATCCTGATGATCAGATAAAGTCTCAGTATGTTTCTGATGAACAGGAACCGGCAGATCTGGTATGTGCATTGAAAACACCTGAGGGTTTGGAGGTGATGGCAAATGCAAGCAGTGTTGAGGATGTAATGCTTGCCGGAAAGGTCAAGGCTGATGGGGTAGGGCTGTTCAGAACTGAAATAATGTTCATCAAAGACAGGCATTTACTTAGTGAGTCTGAGCAGTATCTCTACTATCGCAAAGTTTATGACGCAATGGAAGGTAAACCAGTCACATTCAGGCTCCTTGACGCAGGGGGAGATAAACAACTTCCATTTCTGAAATATGAGCAGGAACAAAATCCCTTCCTTGGATGGAGAGGGGCAAGGTTTCTTCTTGGAAACCCTGAGATCCTCACAACCCAACTTACTGCACTCGTGCGACTCAGCACACTTGGGAAAGTGAGAATAATGTTTCCCATGGTTGTTGACAGCATACAATCAGAACAGCTCATCAAATTCACAAGAGAAATTGTTGGCAAGTGTGAATCTGTTCCTGAAAACCTCTCCCTGGGAGCGATGTTTGAAATACCCAGTGCATTTCTCGAAGCCAAAAAGATACTGAGTCTTTTTGACTTTGGCTCCATCGGCTCTAATGATCTTATTCAATATTTATTTGCTATTGACAGAGGTAATGCTCTTGTGGCTGGGGAGTACAATCCTGATCACCCTGCGCTTTGGACCCTGTTGAAGGATCTGGCCCAGAATGCTGCAGCTCTTAATAAGCCATTATCGTTGTGTGGAGAAATGGCTGCAAGAGAAGGGATGTCTTCGAGACTGGTTGACATAAAAATTAAATCTGTTAGTGTTGCACCGCGACTTATCCCAAGGGTCAGAAATGAGCTGGCGCACCATGCGGGACAACTGTAAAAGAGAAAAGGTAACGCGCGTTAATCTCTTTGTGTCACCCTGAATCTGTTAAAGTCAATATTGTATTTACTTATCTTGTATTGAATTATTCTCTTTGTTGTACCAAGCAGTTTCGCTGCTTCAGTCTGGTTACCTTCTGTATCTTTCAGTGCCTCGATTATCAGTTCCCGTTCATATGCGGCGACCATGTTTTCAAAGGTATCCAGGCGTTTTCCCTGAACTGGCATATTTTTTAGTTGAAGGGTCGGTGGGAGGTCATGGCCTCCTATTACAGTATCAGTGGAAACAATTACAGAGCGCTCGATCACATTTTCAAGCTCTCTGACATTTCCCGGCCAGTGGTAGGCTGAGAGCATATCTATTGCAGCTGTTGAGATTCTTTCCAAGTGTTTATCGTGTAGTTTGCTGTACTTTTTGACAAAATAATCCGCAAGCAACAGTTTGTCTGCTCCTCTTTCTCTGAGCGGGGGAATAAATATAGTGAATACATTTATCCTGTAGTAAAGATCTTCCCTGAACCTTCCCTCTTTGACATCAAGCTCTAAGTTTCGGTTTGTGGCACAGATCAGACGCAGATCGATTTTCACAGGCTCTGTACCGCCGACTCTTTGAAATTCTTTCTCCTGGACAGCTCTAAGAAGCCTTGCCTGAGCGGAGTGCGTCATTTCGCCTATTTCATCAAGAAAAAGAGTACCCTTATTTGCTGCTTCAAATTTACCGATCCTTTTAGCTGTAGCTCCTGTAAAAGCCCCTTTTTCGTGGCCAAAAAGTTCACTTTAGAGAAGTGATTCGGGAAGTGCAGCACAGTTTACCGCTATGAAAGAACCATCTTTAAACTGGCTTTTCTGGTGAATTGCTCTTGCAACAAGTTCCTTACCTGTGCCTGTTTCACCCCGAATCAGCACTGTTGTATTTGAGGGTGAAACCTGTGCGATATGACGATACACATCTCTCATGGTTGAGCTGTTTCCGATCATCTGATCTGGTTTACCCTTAACCTCAAGTGAACGGCGGAGCTGGGAATTCTCTTGTTCAAGTTTATGTATATGGTTGTAATGTTTTCGTCTTAGCTGAACGGTTTGAGCGATAAGATCCGAAACTGCCTGCAAAAAATTTATCTCGTTTTCAAGGCTCATAGAGCCTTCAACAGCAACTCTGTCAACCGAGAGTGCACCAACAATGGTATCACCGGACTTTATCGGAACACATAAAAACGAGAGTTCTGATTGTTCCAATCCCTTTCGGGCGCCTGTGCGGTCGAGAAATGTTGGTTCTCTGTCGAGAGTGGGGATTGCGATGGGGCGTCCGGTGGAGACAACTCTGCCGGTAATCCCTTCTCCAGGTCTGTACACTCCTCTTTTTTTCTCATCCTCATTTATTCCAAGAGCAACATCTACTGCCATCTCTTTGTTATCGGGGCTCAGTATGGTAATCATTCCCCGTTTCATCCCTGCATTGGATTCAAGCGTTTGCAGTATGGAGTTCATTGTTTTCTCGAGAGGCTGATCGGATGCCAGAAGGTGAGCAATTTGGTAGAGAACCGCAAGACCGTTGAAGCTGAGTTCCTGTTGCATTTGTGGTAACATAGTGAAAATAACCTAATCTATATATCTCGTTTAAATGGAAAAATACAAATTAGTAAGCGGTCTTATCAATCTACACTTCAAATTCAGCCTTAAAGTGGTGTGTTCCATTTATTATTTTCTCTATTCACTTTATACAATTGGAAAAAATGTGGCGATGATACTGAATTTCTCCTGGGTTATTCCATCCAAACTCTCCGGCTGCTCTTTGCCCAGAGGTCAAAAAGATATTGAATTTCTGTATTCTCAGGGGGTAAAGAGGCTTGTCTCCCTTAAAAGACCATCTGATGAAATCTCGGTTATTTGTGAGCAACAGGGTTTGAAGTGGACATATTTTGGAATAACTGATTTTTCTGTTCCGAATAATGATTATGAGTTTGATGAACTTGTAAACTCCATAATTTCCGATATGGATAATGGGATCCCCTGTTGTGTCCATTGCCATGCAGGGATTGGACGCACTGGGATGTTGCTGGCCTGTATTTTGGGTAAATATTTCAAAATCAGTGCTGAGAAAGCTATTCAGGCAGTCAAAAAAACAAGATCTGCAATAGATACCGGTGAACAGGTCGAATATGTGTACAACTACTTAAGGGAATATGAAAACTGAATTTGATATAAGCAAATTTCTTCTTGAGGATGAAGAGAAGCTCAGTGCGTTTGCCAAAAAGAGCAGTGAGTCCCTTGGTCGCTGTTTCCCGATGAAACGGGATCCCTTCAGACTTGAGTTTGCGCGGGATGAAACCCGTATTCTTCACTCACCACCTTTCAGGCGTTTAAAGCACAAAACCCAGGTTTTCCTTTCTCCATACAACGATCATATTTGTACCAGAATGGAGCATGTTCTCCATGTCTCGAGTATTGCCTCTGTCATAGGCCGTTGTCTCAGTCTCAATACTGATCTGATCAATGCTATTGCCAAAGGTCACGATCTCGGTCACCCTCCCTTTGGGCATGCAGGGGAGAGAGTGTTAAACAATATCCTCACTGAGAAAAATGTCCCCGATGGCTTCAAACATGAAATTCACGGGCTTAGAGTGGTGGATAAACTTACAAACTACGGCAAGGGGCTTAATCTCACCTATGAGGTCAGGGATGGAATAATCACCCATTGTGGTGAAAGCTTTGATAAAGTTATTTACCCCCAGAGAGATCGGAATTTGTATGAATTGGAGAAAATAACTGACAGAAACCATCATCCGGCAACTCTTGAAGGGTGTCTTGTTCGTTTGGTGGACAGAATTGCCTATCTGGGTAGGGATTTAGAGGATGCGATCAAGGCTGGATTGATTGGAAAAAGCGATATCCCTTCAGAAGTGGCAAAAAATCTGGGTCATGATAACGGAAAAATCATTGGCTCTTTTGTTAATGATGTTATCTCAAGCAGCATTGAAAGAGATGCTATCGGGATGAGCGAAGAGGTATTTGAGCTGATGAAACTGCTCAAAGAGTTCAATTACGAACGGATCTATCTGCATCCTGAAGTAGAGCGCAAGTCAGATAAAGCTGTAAGGATGATTGAGTACCTTTTCTATGAGCTGGAAAAGATGTATCAAAACACCGATCGTGGCACAAATCATCTATTGGTTCAAAATATTGTAAGAGAAACTCCGGTTTTAGGCACGTTTTTCGACTTTCTAAAGAACATTAACTATAACAAAGAAACACCCACCTGGAGAATAATCACCGATTATATCGCCGGAATGACTGATATATTTGCAGAAAGAACTTTTGCTCAACTCTTCATGCCTTCACCAGTTATATAATGAATTGAGGCGCTGTATGAGCAAATGTGGTGAAAGTCGTGGGATCATATCCCGGATCATAGACTCGATTGGCACCAAAAAGGTCAAACCGTGTCCAAAGTGCGGTTCCACAATTGTTGAACTCTACGATCCGTTTTTTTTCTCTCCACTAAGAACTGTTAAAGGTAAGCGCAGACTTATATGCAGATCCTGCCGGTTCATATGGCGTACTTCAAGGAAAAAAAGTTCTGCCTTTGAACGTTTCAAGCAGGGAATGTGAGAAAAAAAGCTCTGTGGTCTTATCAAAAACAGATGTTTTCTTATCCTTTTAGGTTTATTCAAAAAAATCATGTGCATTTATCTGCTCAATTAGTTATAATTTTTTGAGAAAGGTCACAGTTTCTGTGATCCTTCCATTATTTCCATTTGAGAATGAAAACAACTTAACCATTTCAGTATTAAACGATTAAGGAAGAGTGATGAATAAACTGCAACTCATTGTTATTTCAGCCTTTTTACTTTTTAATACCACTTTTTCAGGGGAACATGACTACGCCCTGGCACAACACCTCTCTACTTACTTTCTGGGTGCGCAGAGATGCGGCGACACAAAGTCATGGATACGCCCCTCAGGAGGTTGTCATCTTACGGACGGGCAATTGTTGGGAAGAGATCTGACGGGTGGATGGCACGATTGCGGTGATTACATAAAATTCCATGTAACCGGTCCCTATGCTGCCTATATGTACTTATATGGTTACGATAATTTTCCTGAAATCTACCCCGATAACTATTCTCAGGCCTATTCCGCTCCGCCCTCAAATGGAATACCGGATGTTTTGGATGAAGTCAAAATACAAACCGATTACCTGATAAGAACCGTAAACGGTAATCGTGCCTACTGGCAGATAGGCGACATGAGAGATCACAATGTGTTTACCGATGCCATAACAAATTCAAATCAGAATCTCTATAACGGTAGTCATATCAGACCTGTCTACTCTGCTACCAGCGGAAGATCAAATGCCTTTGGAGATGCCGCTTCTGCACTTGCACTGATGTCCATTGTGTACAGGGAGTTTGATGAAGAGTATGCTGATAAATGTCTCAAGGCTGCAATCGAGTACTATAACATTGCTACCACTAATCCATCAAATACAGCAGATGCTGATAACAGCGCATATAATTGGAAAGGGAGAGCAGACTGGGAGGATAACGTAGGTCTGGCAGCGATAACCCTGTACAGGGCAACGGGAGAAGCCGCTTACCGCAATGCCGCAATTCAATACGCAAATCCCCTTAGCGAGTGGCGAAATTTTGAATACGGGGAGATGCACCACATTCTTTTTCTCGAACTCTACAGGGTGACAAATAATAATATGTGGCTTAACAGAGTCTCAAACTGGGTAAATCGTATGGAATTACAACCCTGCGGCTATCACCACAACACCAACTGGGGTTCTCTTCGAAATGCCGGGAATGCGGCTCTTTTGGCTGCACTCTATCATATGTATACCGGGGATCAGGATGCATATGATTTTGCCAAAAGAAATGTGGATTTTATACTGGGCAGCCATGATGGTTTTAAACTCAATGACAGCACATATCAGTTGCCAAAGAATTTTTCCTTTCTTATAGGTTACAACGAGCTTGGTGGTGGTTACCCTCAGTTCCCTCACCATGCTGCAGCCTTCGGAAAATCTTCAAACGCCTGGGGCAAATATTGGGAGGAAGAGGCTAATCCCGGAACACATCAGTATGAGTTTAAACTTTTGGGGGGGCTTGCAGGGGGACCCCAAAGACCCTGTTCACTGTTTATTGACAATATAGATGACTATGTTTCGAGTGAATACTGTATCTACTACAATGCAGCCTTTACCGGTGCTGTTGCCTATATTAACTTAATAGAAAATGATGAAAACCGTGTTATTACCTCAAACAATGCTTCCGTTGCCAGTGGCTTTTCACTGAATGTGAATAGTCGCGGGGATTTAAATTTCAACGTTCCCGGCAAGGATAATTACTCTATCGCTTTGTATCAGATGAATGGTAAGAGGGTTAAAACCGTGGTAAACGAAATGTTTCAGGCTGGTTCACATACCCTCTCGATTGAAACCGGGAGGCTCCCATCCGGTGTGTACCTGGTGCGCTTGCGCAACGAGTCAGAATCGGTTGTAGCACGTATGCATATTGGAAGATAGCTGATTGAAGAGTGACTTATTATGTAGGTGCAAAATACTTTAAGTAAATTTTTAGCCCTGCCAGATTTGTAACAGATCATGGCAGGGCTTTTTTTTTAACTCATTTTGAATTTTTTTTCACTCCGACTTTGCTGCAATAGATTGCAATCGGGCATCTTGGACATTTCGGGTTAATTGGAGTGCAGGTGTTTTGTCCAAAAGAGACAAAGTATGAGTTGAATGTAACCCAGTATTTTTCCGGGAAATGTGTCCTTAGTTTCATTTCAGTTTCGTGGGGAGTTTTTGACTGAAGATACCCAAGCCGGTTGAAAATTCTGTGTACATGTATGTCAACACAAACAGCTGGTTTATTAAATGCCACAGCAACAACAAGATTGGCTGTTTTCCGGCCCACCCCGGGAAGTTTCACCAGCTCATCTACGGTATGGGGTATTGAACCCTGGAAAAGGGAGTCAAGAACCTCGGGTAACTTCTTAAGATGTTTTGCTTTTTCTTTATAGAATCCTACCGGATAGATTAGTTTTTCCAGTTCAGACTGAGAGATACTTTTCAGGTCTTCGGGTGATGTTACATGCTGAAAAAGTCTCAGTGCAGCAGTTGTAGTGGTTTCATCCCGTGTTCTGGCACTCATGATTGTGGTAATAAGTACTTTGAAAGGATCGTTTGTCTGTGCTTCGATGAGGTCGACAACCGGCATCCGGTGTTTGCGGAATTCTTTCTCTAATATGTGGTAAACAGTGTCAATTTTTACGTTATCATAGAGATTCATAAGAATCACGGGTCTTTTCTGTTTGAGAATTGATACCGTAAAGAAGTGATACATTAAGTTCCAGGCGATTGGACACAAATGAAAGGGGCTCTGATGCTCTGGAAGCTCTGGGGTTGAGTTCTCCGCGCAATAATTCCCTGTTTTCTTTTGAAAAGCGGGTGAACCAGGAGCCGCTGTAATAAAGACCAATCTTCAGGTTTGATCTGTTGTCAATAGCACGGAGTGTGGTTATTCCAAGTTTCCATGACAGTGCGGTGCCGTTTGAAGCTAAACTGTTTTGATTTTTAAGAACAGAATCCCTTACCGAGTTGGCAACCTGGTTATCATCTGAAGCATCGGAGACAGTGTTTCCAACTGAAATCCTGGAAAAAGGGCTTATGGAGAGGGCTGCAGAAAAATAGCTGTTATCAACTCCGGTGATCTGAAAGTACTGTTGAGGAATCGCTTTGTGTATCCCCATCTCCAAAGCAAGAGAAGTAAATCGTATTGATTCACCTAAATTTAGTTTCTGTTCAAGTGAATCATCCTTGATAGTGATGGTGGACTGGAATTTTTTACCTGTAGTGAAAAAGCTCACACCTGCAGAAATCATGCTGTTTTCTGTTGCACGAACCACGCTTAATCCTATAGGGATCGATATATTGAAAGGGTCTGCTTTCTGAGTTATCTGGTAGGAGAGCGTTGAGGAATCTGAGTATTGAATCGGGTAGTTTTTCTGCAACCCAAAAGTTCCAAGCGAATCAGGCAGAGCTGCCTGCCAAAGCGAGAATGCTTCAATGCCTCCAAGTGTGAAAGCAACACCCGGTCCCCAGAAATAATTTGCTGCCGGGAGTGAATTAACTGTATCGGATTGGACTTTTTCAGTGATGGGTATGTTTTCCTCAGAGTTATGCATATCAACAGCTGTTTCTTCTGCAGATAGTTGGTTGTATGCAAAAAAAAGGAGAGCAGAAATCCTGCACAAAATTTTAATTGATCTAATCATTTTCAACAAATCTCAGCAATTATCAGTGTGTAATCATCTTCTCTGTCATAGGCAGAGAGATTCTTTTTAATTGAGCCGATTATGTCAGAAAAAGGAGTATCGGCTGTTTGACGGATTAGTTTTTTAAAGTTATCATAGCCAAAGACATCGTGTAATCTGTTTTCTTTATCCACTACATCATAGATTCCATCGGTGAAAAAATAAAATCTGTCACCTGGTTTGAATTGAAATGATGCAGGCTGGAATTCTGCATCGTTTATAATACCGAGAAATGAGCCGTTACATGACAATGTCTCCATATCTCCGTTTTTTCTTACCACAATCGGATCCGGATGACCGGCCCGGCTGTAATTAAGCGTATTTGTCTCAAAGTCAAATATACACCAAAAACAGGTAAGGTAATGACTGGTATGGATGTTTCTGCACAGGTCACTGTTCATTCGTTGCAGAAGCTCTGAAGTTGTCAGTGCCGGGCTCATATGGTTGTCAAGGGACATTTTTGAGATTGTGCCAACTAAAGCCGATGAAAGTCCGTGCCCTGAAGCATCTCCAATGAAAAGACCTATTCGGGTATCGGATATCCTGATAAAATCGTATATGTCACCGCCGACTTCACTTATCGGTTTGTATATTACATCAAATTTTATCCTGTCAATTTCCGGTAGTTTTGAAGGGAGCAGGCCCTGTTGGATTTGCCTGGCAAGGTTTAGTTCCTCCCGGATACTTTTATTTGCAGCTCTGAGTTTCTGTGTAGTATTGGCGAGTGTTTGATTTCTTCTCTCAAGATCTATTTTTAGCTTTTCCAATGCAGTTATGTCCCTGATGTGTTCGATGATCAGGTATTCATTTTTCTTCTCAGACCGGACCGGGAAAGGAGTAAATCTGATTGACACAGCTCCGGATCCGCTGGGGTGCTCAGAGTGCTGGAGGAAAAGACTGCACTGTTTTGTCTGGGTTTGTTCAAGCTGACAGTCATCACAAACAGTGCTGCGATTTCTTAGAACAGTATAGCATTTTTGTCCTATGGAATGTTTATATTGACGATTGATAAGCTTTGCGTAGGCTTTGTTTATTCTGATGACTGTGTAGTCATTTGAAATTACAGCCAGAGGATCCCCAACTGCATCAAGCATATTCTGAAGATCGAGTTTACTTTTGTATATCAGGTGAAGAGGGTATCTGGTGTATACAGCGTAGAGAAGGGCTGTGGCTATGACAATGCCGGATAGCAGAAATAAAATCATGTTTTCTGATAGAAAACTGAAAATCATCCAGCCGCCTTTATCTGTGCAGAGGAAAGTCTCAAATACTCAGGTTCCAGAACAGAGGCACTTACCCATGAGTCTTCTTCATCGATGATATTGTATGCAGCCTGAGAAACAGAAAGTCCGCGGTGAACAGGATATGTTTCAACGGGGAAATGGTTTGGGTTACTTTCAAGTATCTTAAAGATTGTGCTTCTAGAATACCCCATGGTGTCAGTAATTATGATGTCCTGTGGGTCTGAAGCGGCAACAAGCATGGAATCAATATGGCTGATCGTATCGGGGCTCAGACGGGTAACCGTACCATCTCCGTTTGAGAGAAATGAGGCCCAGAAAATCTCATCCCGTCTGGCATCAATTGCAGAGAAGATTTTGGTGCCTTTTTTGGCTTTGAATGTGTTTGCAAGCACGAAAAGACTTGAGAAGGGGGCAACTGGTTTTTTACTCCCAAGGCAGAAACCTTTTACAAATGATATACCTATTCTTAAACCCGTAAAAGATCCCGGACCTGTAGTGATACCTACATGGGTTATCTCCTCTGCTGTGATCTTGTTTAGCTGAAGCACCATTTTAACGCCCTGAGCAATATGTTCGGCGTGGGAGTTGGGGATAAATCTTGACATGGAAACTGCAGCCTGGCCATCCTTATAAATACCGATTCCAAGATCTGTTGAGGAGGTATCTATGCTTAATATAATGCTCATGACACACATTCCTTTTCAGATTCAACAGTGATAGTGGAGATTATTTTGTCAAGAAGCTTTGAAAAGGATCCGCCTTCGGCCTTGAACTCTTTTGGTAACAGTGAATTTGAGGTCATTCCAGGCAGTGTGTTTGTTTCCAGAACATAAAGTCTGGATTCTGAATAGATCATATCTGTTCTGGAATATCCGCTGCATCCAAGAAGCTTATGTGCTATCAGTGCCACTTCCTTAACTTGCTCAAGCAGCTCAAAGGGATGGGGAGCGGGGACAAGTTCCAGAGAAGCACCGTCGCTGTACTTGGCATCATAATCGAAAAACTTTGAATTCAGAGGGCGTATTTCTACAGGAGGCAAAGCGTATAGTCCTTTTTGGCTATCCTGAAGCACACCACAGGAGAATTCCGTTCCCTTTATGGTTGTCTCGACAAGAATATCATCCGATTCCTCCAAAAGGTTTTCCAATAACACCATAAGTGACTTTTTATCATTTGCACTTCCAAGAAGTCTGCTGGATCCCGATTGAGGGCATTTGGCAAACATGGGAAATCCATGCGTTTGAATCAGATCCTCAACTGTGATATCGGGATTGTTCCTGCCAAAGATAGAGTAGGGGGCAACTGTAAGTCCTCCCGTTTCGTATAATACTTTGGAAGTGATTTTGTTCATTGCAACAGCACTTGAATATACCCCTGAACCGCTGTAGGGTATATTCAATGTTTCAAGGTAGCCCTGAATGACACCATCTTCACCGAATGTGCCATGAAGTGCAAGCAGGGCCGCATCACAATCACCCCAGATCTCTTCGCAGCTAAAGGGACTCAAAGGCCCCTTGAACAGGGGTGAGGATTCCGGACTGCTCAGTTCCTGAAAATCAGGTGTTGTCTGGTCAATATCGCAGAAAAAAAACTGTTTTTCTCTGGATATAACTACGGCCCTGATTCTGTATTTGTCCTTATTCAGGTGGGTCAGTATCTCCTCTCCGGAGCGTAGTGATACTTCGTGCTCAGCGGAAGGACCGCCCATCAATACATTTACCTGCATTTTCATTTTTTGTCTTTCATCTTTTTATTTATAACACTAACTATGGAATCCATGGCAACCCTGTATTGCTCACGACTGTCACGTTCTCTGAGAGTCACGCTCTGATCTTCAAGGGTCTGATTATCTATTGTGATACAATAAGGTGTACCAATTTCATCCTGCCGGGCATAACGACGACCAATTGAGGATGTCAGGTCCATTTGTGATTTGATAGAATTGTCAAGCAGATCCTCATAAATCTTTTCAGCAATATCGGGCATGCCGTCGCGTTTTACAAGTGGCAGCACGGCAGCTTTAACCGGTGCTATGGCCGGATGAAACTTCATTACAGTTCTGGCCTCCTTACCTTCACCCTCAACTCCATAGGCATCCACCAGAAATGCAAGAGTCGCTCTGTCGGCGCCGGCAGCCGGCTCAACCACGTAGGGGAAATAGTGCTGCTTTGTGGCTTCATCATAATATGCGAGACTTTTCCCACTGAATTCAGTGTGTTGCTTGAGGTCAAAATCTGTACGGTTTGCGATACCTTCCAGTTCGCTCCATCCAAACGGGAACAGGTACTCAACATCGACACAGGCCTTCGCATAGTGAGCAAGCTCATCCTTTTCATGATCGCGCATCCGCAGGTGTTCGGGATTAATACCGTTATCAATATACCACTGAAGTCTCTGTTCACTCCAGTACTTGTACCATTTTTCATCTTCACCGGGAGGGACAAAAAACTCCATCTCCATCTGTTCAAATTCTCGTGTACGGTAGATAAAATTACCGGGAGTGATTTCATTTCTGAAGCTTTTGCCGATCTGAGCAATACCAAAAGGAGGTTTTAATCTTGAGGACTGCTGAACATTGAGGAAATTAACAAAAATACCCTGAGCGGTTTCCGGACGCATGAAAACTGTGGCGGAGCTGTCTTCCACCGGGCCCATAAATGTCTTGAACATGAGATTGAATTTTCTGATGTCTGTGAATTCACCACTGCACTTTGGACACTTCTCAAGACTTTCGAGATGGTCGGCACGAAAGCGCTCTTTACATTTTTTACAATCTACCATTGGATCGGAGAACCCTGAAAGATGACCCGATGCTTCCCAAACTCTTGGGTGCATAAGAATAGATGCATCGAGGCCGACGATATCACGCCGGTTTGTAACCATCGATTTCCACCAGGATTCTTTGATATTGCGTTTGAGTTCAACTCCCAGTGGACCATAATCCCAGCAACTGTTAAGTCCGCCATAGATCTCACTCGATTGAAAAATAAACCCTCTGCGCTTGCATAAACTAACTACCGTACTCATGAGATCGGGGCTTTTTGCGGCCATTGGAATTCCTCCGTATTTGGTTTGCTTACTATTATATGAAATAAACTATCAAAATACGTTCAGGCATCGTTTTTCGGCAACGTGACTTCGAATTTGAGTAAAATAAAATTGCCAGAAAACTAAACCCCTCTGCATCTTGTGTTCTTTTCGCGAAATGGAAGAATTCTACATATTCTGAAATTCCTGCATGCGATTATAATTTGAACTCCAGCCAAGTATTCAGAACCCTCTGAAATCCCCCTATCTTCAAAGAAATCAGTTTCTTTTGTATCTACCTGTGAAAAAGAGAGTGAGTGGAGAGTTGTTTTAAAGGTCACAAATGTGACTTTTGAGTCAATAAAAAAAACTTTGTGTCGTAGTTTAACCCAGAACAGCTGGATTAAAATGCAATGTTTTCAGAAAAGGAGGTAAGAATGATCAAAAAAAAGGTAAGTGTGTTGTTTATTCTAAGCGGATTTTTATCTGTTTGTGCGATGAGTCTTCAGGAGATGAAGGAGCATGCGTTTCTTAACTCTGAAAAGGTTCAGCAGATTGAACTGAGTCTTCTCAGAGCAGAAAGTTTGAAAAGAGAGTATTATGCAAAGGGTTTTCCTGAGATAAATTTAGGACTAAAATACCTTTACCAACCCCGTGCATATAACCCCTTTGATTTCGGGCCTTTTCCTTCCGTTCTGGAGATGATGGATCCAACACAGGAGGGGTATTTAAATGATGCGATGCTGGCCGGAACCCTTGATCAGCTTTTTTCAAATCTTGATTTGGCTCCCAAGCAGCAGGCTTTGCAATGGGAGATTACTGCAACGCAGCCGATCTTTGCCCAGGGCAAAATAACTGCAGGTGTCAGGATTGCAAAACTCTATACTGAGATGATTTCACTGCAGCATCAACAGTTACTCTCAGAGTTGGCAGAGCAGATAAGTCATTCATATTTTAAGGCTCTTGTTGCTGAGGAGAATCTGGTGACCCAAAGAAGAGCTGTGGAGCTTTCGGAAGAGGCGCATCGGCTTTCGGTGAGAAGGTATGAGGTTGGAAAGGGTACCTTGCTTGATACCCTTAACAGCCGGTACACCCTGCAGAGAGACATTTACTCTTTGCGAGAGGCGGAAAAAAACCGAAGACTTGCAGTTCAGCAACTCCTAACAACTGTTTCGTTTGATCTTTGCCCTGATTCTTTTCTGCTCTCAGATTCACTTTCAGAAAATTACCTGCCCACAACATTTGACCAGGCACATGAGGTGATGCTTCAAAGCAACCATTCCCTTCAGGTACTTCGAAAGGGAGAGCTCCTGCAGCAGAGACAGACACATTTGATGAGGACCGATTATTTCCCCACTGTATTTGCAGGAGCAACAGCCGGGCAGATAAGTCAGCATGATGCATTTGGTGATATAAACCTCAGGAGTGATGCCTGGGATGTGAAAATATTTGCAGGGGTAAATGTTCCGGTATGGAACGGTGGGCAACGAAGGCATCGCATGGCCCAGGCGTATACGGAGGAGCTGAAAATAGCAAGCCAGATTAAAGAGATTGAAGATTTGCTGACGCTTGCCTTAAGCGCTGCATTTGAGGAGTATCAGCTTGCAATCGAGAATCTCTCAGCAGTAAGGGAGATGAAAGCTGTTGCTGAGAAGGCAAGTTCGGTTGCCCAAAGAGCGTTTGAAGTGGGACATATAACTCAGCTCGAGTTGAATCAAAATCACCAGAATGTCAACCTTACACGCCTTGCATATACCGATGCTCTTTATCGTCTATCAAAAGCCCAGGTAAAAATTCAGAAACTCACCGGTAACCCTCAGTTAATTCATAATTAATAAGGAGATTTGTATGGGAACAAAAAAAATTATCTGTATTGCAGTTGCAATCATAGGATGTGGGGGTGAAACTACCACTCCGAATCTGACGATTGAGAATATGCAGGCAAAGCAGGGTATCCCCGTTGAGGTGCAAATGCCAAAAGTTCAAACATTGCAGTCTGTTCATAGTGCAGGCGGTACAGTGGAAGGAATCCGTCAGACCTATCTCTCAACAGCAGCACCGGGAACAGTTAAAAATATACCGGTTTCAATAGGAAATACTGTTCGGCGGGGAGGTTTGCTTGCTTCCATGGAGTTTGATGAGGGTGCCCCGTTGGGTGTGGCTCAGAGTGCCTACGTTTATGCATCAGAAAGCCTCAATCGTGTAGAACAGCTCTATCTGGAGGGTGCTGTTTCCAGGGGGGAAGTTGAAAAGGTCAGGGCTCAGTACCAGAGGGCAAAGCATCAAAAAGGGCAGGCTTCAGTAGCGCAGTTTATAAGAGCTCCTTTTGCGGGCACTGTTATGGACATACTCAGAAGTGAAGGGACGAAGGTTGATGCAAAAACACCTCTGGTCCTGTTGTCTGATTTGTCTGAAGTAAAAATAGACCTGCGGGTGCATAACAGAGCAGTTAAAAATTACCAAAAGGGTCAGAGTGCCTATATAATTAAAGATAACGGAGACTCTTTGGCGGGTACAATCGAGCATGTATCTCTCAGTGCTCATCCTCTTACACACGGGTTTACCGTAACTGTACGGTTTCCAAACTGTGAACAGTTGCTTCTTCCCGGTATGTACCGTCAGGTCCACACCGTAACTGAGCGGAGAAGTGAAGCGGTTAGTGTTCCGGTTGAATCACTGTTCACTGAGGATGGTAAATGGTATCTGTATACTGTTTCAGATGGGCATGCGGTGAAAAAAATGGTCGAGCCTGGAATTCTGGATAACGGATACAGGGAAATCTCCTCTGGTTTAGGGTATGACGAAAAAGTTATAGTCAGGGGTATTTCCCAGATTGCGGATGGTTCAAAAATAAAAGTGGTAAACAGATAGGGAGGAGAGATGAATTTACCGGGAATGAGTGTGCGACGTCCCCTTGCTGTAACAATGATTGTACTTGCATTTACCATGTTTGGGATAGTATCCTGGAGTAAACTTCCGCTTGACAGCCTCCCTGATATGGAACTTCCATTTATAACTGTTCAGCTGATATACCCAGGTGCAGGTCCTGAGGAGATTGAAGCTTCTGTTATTGGGCCAATCGAGGATCAGGTGAATGTGATAGCGGGTATAAAAAACATAACCGCCTATTGTATGGAAAATGGCGGGTTTATGCTTTTGGAGTTTCTGGATCATATAGATCCTGATATCGCGTCGATCGAAGTTAAGGACAGAATCGATCAGATTATGGGTGAT
The DNA here is from genome assembly GCA_001045525.1 of Chitinispirillum alkaliphilum. Lineage (NCBI taxonomy): Bacteria > Pseudomonadati > Fibrobacterota > Chitinispirillia > Chitinispirillales > Chitinispirillaceae > Chitinispirillum > Chitinispirillum alkaliphilum. The sequence continues at coordinate 106,178 of LDWW01000003.1, forward strand.
CTTCCCTCAGATCTTAGGAACCCTGTGATATCCAAATTCAATCCCAATGACAGGCCCGTATTTACTTTGGCTGTAAGAGGGGATATGGATCCTGCAGAACTTAGGAAATATGTTGATGATCATCTTAAAGATGAATTTAGCAGAATCCCCGGAGTGGCAAACGTAGACGTTATAGGAGGAAGAGAAAGAGAGATTCATGTGAATCTCGATAAGCAAGCCCTGGCAGCGCATGGTTTGTCAATTTTCCAGATTATTCCATTTCTTCAAAGTCAGAATGTAACGATACCGGGCGGTTTTATATCAGACCAAAACAAGGAATATACTGTAAAGCTCGATGGTGAGTTTACTTCTCTGGATCAGATAAAAAGTCTCAAAATCCCTGTTTACAAGGATTTCGGTTCTGCTCAGGCAAGCTATCAGGTGGTGCTTGGAGAGGAGTTGGCTGAGATCAGGGATGGTTACAAAGATGTGCGTAATATGGCTCGTTTCAACGGACAGGAATGTGTACAGATATTGATAAATAAGTCAAGTGATGCAAATATTGTGGAAACCGTTGAGCAGATACAAATTTATGTAGAACAGCTGGAAAAAAATCTTCCGGATGGTATATACATGGATGTGGTTCAGAGTCGCGCCACATTTATTGAGAATACTATCAGGGATACTTACGCCAATATTGTCATGGGTATCATTCTTACTTCTCTTATTCTTCTGGTATTTTTAGGGGATCTGCGTCTGACGCTGATTGCTGCGGTTACAATTCCAATCTCAATTATTACAACTATGATTGGGCTTGAGGTGTTCGGTATCTCACTGAATATTGTTACGATGATGTCGCTGACTGCTTCTGTTGGGATTCTTGTAACAAACGCAATTATTGTGATTGAAAACATAGTTCGTCACAAAGAGTTTGGGGTAGAAACAGATCACGCCGCAGAAGTTGGTACAAATGAGATTATGACAGCGGTACTTGCTTCAACCTTAACTAATCTCGCTGTTTTCATTCCGATCGCTTCTACAACGGGTATTACTGAAAGTGTGTTTAAAACTCTTGGGTTGACTGTTGTTTTCGCTTCAGTCTCATCGCTTTTACTCTCATTCACTCTTGTACCGTTGATGGCTTCAAAGCTGCTCAGAAAGGGACGTGAACAAAAGCGTGAGAGGGTGTTTAATCGTGCGTTTTATTATCTGGAAAAAAACTATGTGTATCTGTTAAACAGAATCCTAAAAAAAAGAGTGCTCAAAGCTCTGCTGGTAGGTGGCACTGTGTCATTATTTCTCTTTTCGGTAGTTGTAATACTGCCATCACTGGGAAGAGAATTTATGCCTGCAATGGATAATGGATTTTTCCAGGTCGACATTAAACTGCCCCCCGGCACACCGTTACCTGTTACCGAACAGGTGGTGGAAGAGGTAGAAAGAAGACTGATGGAAACACCACATCTTGTGGCTGTGTCCTCTGTTCTCGGAGGACAAAATATTGAAACAGGTGTACAGTATGCCACTGTTCAGGTTGAAGTCACCCCCGAGACAGAACGTGATGTTTCTGTGATTGACATTGTTACTTTTATGCGACCACGTTTTGCCGATATACCTGATGCGCATATTGTCCTTGATCCCCGTCCCGACAGGATAAGTAAAGGGGATATCACTATTGAACTTAGTTCCGATAATCTCGACTCGCTGCTTGCATACAAAGAGAGCACCATAGAACTGCTCAGAAATATCGGTACTCTTACCGATATTAACAGTTCATGGAGAGGAACAAAACCAGAAATTCTCATTACACCTGACCGCAACAAAATTGAACACTTTGGTCTTTCGCCCAATATTGCGCAATCTGCAACGGTTCAGATGATCGGAGGTATGCTTCGTTTCAACATAACTGGGGATGATAATGCGATATTCCGGGAAAATGGTCAGGAATATCCAATAAGAGTGCGTCTGGATGAGAAACACAGAAAAACTCCTCAGGACATTGCATCGTTTCTTGTGCCCACTCCAAGGGGAATGGTTCAGTTGAATGAGATAGCTGAGGTTCGTGAAGTGCCATCCATTTCGGCTCTCACACGTAAAAACCGGATGCTTATGGTGGATGTTTCCTGTAACATAACCGAGGGGACAACCGGAAAAATGATCGGAGAAATCGATCACTTATTAAGTCAGGCTCATATACCTGATGGGTGCAGTTATCACTTCGGAGGAAACGAAGATCTCAGACAGGAAACAAATGATCAGCTGACATTTGCTGCAATTCTGGCTGTTGCGCTTACTCTTATGTTGCTTGTCGCCATACTGGAATCTTTTTCCCGCGGTTTGGTGATATTTCTGACTATTCCGATGGGTTTGATAGGGGTAATCTGGTTTCTTTTCATTACCGGTAACACCCTTTCGATTATCTCCAGTATTTCAGTTATCATGTTGATCGGGATCGTGGTAAACAATGCAATCATCCTGATTGACTATGCTCAAAGAGAGAGTGGAAAGCGGAAAATCTCACCCAGAACAGCTATTCTTGGTGCTGCGAGAACAAAGCTAAAAGCTATTCTCATGGCAAACCTGGCAATTATTGCCTCAATGATACCAATTGCGCTTGGTATAGGGTCTGGGGGTAGTTTCAGGGCACCTTTTGCAATAACTGCAATCGGTGGTGTTATTGTTTCTACTGCACTTACTCTCTTTGTAATCCCTGTACTGTATGTGTGGACAGCTTCGAAGTCCAAAAAGAGTAAGTGAATGTAGGGGAGAGTGCTGAAGATGCAGCGCTCTCTCTTTTTCAAAAACGGTCAACTTGCAGTCGCATATACCCGTGCAGAGTTTTGTAATGTAAACAATTGATGTGTTTATATGAATACCTTCCCTTGCGCTCTTCTTTGCTTTTTTTTATAATAGGTAATCAATATCTTTCACTATCAGTTTGTTTTGGGTATACCTAAAGGAGAGTGTATGGAGCGCAGGCGCAAAGAGCGTATATCTAAGATTCGTGATATCAAAAACAATCTAATTCTTGATGCTGCGCTTACGGTGTTTTCCGCAAAAGGATTTCATTCAACCCGTCTTGACGATATAGCCAAAGAAGCCGGGTTTTCCAAAGCTGCTCTGTACAACTACTATAAAGACAAGGAAAATATATTCTTTGCGTTGGCACTGCGGGAGTTTGAAAAAACAGGAGAATGCTTTGTTGAGGATCCATCCTGCTCCATCTCCCAAACTAATGATTTTACTACAAATCTCAACAACTATATAAAATCAATACTTCAGACATTCCACTCCAACTTCACTTTTTTGCTAACCCTTGATGAAATGCAGTTCTACTCTGTTTTCAATATCCAGGAGAATGGTTCCCCGCTTGATGAAATAAAACGGGATCTTTTTAGTGAGAGGAAGAGATTAAGAGAGTATATAATCAATTCTGTTAACTGGGCAAAAGAGAGTTCTGAAATAGACTCGCCCCTATCTACGGATCGAATTGTATCCTGTATCGAGGGGCTTCTCTTTGGTGTATTCAGGGAATGGCGCCGCAAACAGCAGGCAGAAAGTATTGATCAGACAACCGAGGATCTTACCAGATTTATACGCCATGGCTGCCAAATCAGGGGACAGGGAAATTAATCATTTCATTTATACATTGCCTGTTTCATATTGCATAGATACCAGGTTTGGTACTATTTTGGGATTTAACTTGTGGTCCGAACAGTTTTCTTTAATGGAGAAGCAGTATTCCCGTGCATACAGATGAATTTTCTTATGATCTTCCAGAGAGGCTTATAGCTCAGGAACCCTTAGCCCAGCGTGACAGTTGTCGTCTTCTTCACATAAACAGACAATCTCAAACAATCAATCACAATCGATTCACAGACATTCTGGATATTCTGAAACCAGGGGATCGTCTTGTACTCAACAATACCAGAGTAATTCCTGCGCGACTGTCGTTCAGGAAATCAACAGGTGCAGCTCTGGAGGTGTTTTTTACAGAGAGAATCGATTCTCTTCACTGGAAAGCGCTTCTTAAACCTGCAAGAAAAGTCCCGCCAGGATCTGAAATGGAGCTTGAAGCAGACCCGGGGGTAAAAGTAAGGGTTGAAGAGATTTATCCGGGAGGGGAGAGGAAGTTGTTTTTGCTCCGGGGTAGTGATTCCTTTGAGGAAATAATCGATGAATATGGCAGTATACCTCTTCCTCATTACATAGAGAGAGAAAGTACCAGGGAGGATCGGGAGCAGTATCAGACTGTTTTTGCCAGGGTTTCGGGAGCTGTTGCGGCCCCTACGGCCGGACTTCACTTTACCGAGTCGTTGCTGGAGTCTGTGAAGAAAAAGGGGGTTGATATCTCTTTTGTGACTCTGCATGTGGGAATCGGCACATTCAGACCTGTTAAAGTTTCCGATCCCCGCAAGCATGATATTCATCAGGAAAGATATGAGCTGAGCGGGCAGGCCGCAGACGAGATAAACGGAACGTGGGAAAAGGGTGGCAGGGTTGTTGCAATTGGCACTACGGTTACCCGGGTTCTTGAGCATTGTGCGGTTGAATTTCATAGGGTTGAACCCTCATCGGGAGAAACTAAACTGATGATTCTTCCTCCTTATGAATTCAGGGCTGTTGATGTATTGTTGACAAATTTTCATCTGCCACGGTCAACACTACTTATGCTGGTGAGTGCTCTTGCTTCTAAAGAGCTGATCCTTAAAGCCTATAGAGAAGCAGTGAACCAGGAGTATCGATTCTTCAGCTATGGTGATGCTATGATTATCACATGATCAGAGTGTGGTTTCTCTTGGAGTTTAGGGGTGAAATAGCTTATTTTTTGCTGTTCGCTCAAATAAAAGATGACCAAATATAATTGTCAATCTATCTATAAAAACCCTCAACTAAAGGATCTGTCCAAATGAACAGAGCAGTTTCTTCTCTTCAAGCTGTGCGTAGTGCTTACAAACCAAAGCTGCCCGAAGTTTTCGCCAAATATGGAAGTAAAGTAAAAGCTTCTACCGGTGAATCAACCACATCAATTTCAGATCAGGATCAGATCAAGGCGTTGTTTCCAAACACCTACGGTCTTCCTTTGGTGACCTTTGAAGCTCCTTTAGAATCTGAGCCCGCTCCGTTAAAAGCGGGTGTGATACTCTCTGGCGGACAGGCACCAGGAGGACACAATGTGATTGCCGGTATTTATGACGGGCTTAAAAATATAAATGACAAAAGTGAACTCTATGGCTTCCTCGGTGGGCCAAGCGGACTTACTGACAATGAATACATCCTGTTCACAGATGAAAAAATCGATGAGTACAGAAACACCGGCGGTTTCGATATAATCGGATCCGGTCGTACAAAACTTGAAACAGAAGAACAGTTTGATCAGGTTATTAACAACTGCAAAAAACTGGGTATAACTGCACTGGTAGTTATCGGTGGCGATGACTCAAATACAAACGCATGTATGCTTGCAGAGTACTGCTTGAAGAAAAACAGCGGCATTCAGGTTATCGGGTGTCCAAAAACAATTGATGGGGACCTGAAAAACCAGTGGATTGAAACTTCATTTGGCTTTGACACTGCCACCAAGGTGTATGCAGAACTGATTGGAAATATCCAGCGTGATGCAAATTCCGCCAAAAAATACTGGCATTTTATAAAACTCATGGGACGCAGTGCCTCTCATATAGCTCTTGAATGTGCGCTTAAAACCCGCCCCAATATCACACTGATCTCTGAGGAGATACTTGAAAAGAAAAAGACCCTTAAAGAGGTGGTGGTTGATATAGCAGAAGTGGTAAGGAAGCGCTCTGATGCAGGGAAAAATTTCGGTGTGGTGCTTATACCTGAAGGACTCATTGAATTTATTCCTGAAATGAAAAAGCTCATAGCGGAACTAAATGATCTGCTGGCTGCAAATGAGGAGTATTTTGAAACGCTCCCAGACGTAGACAAATTTCAGTACGTCAACAGTAAGCTGGCTGCCGATACTTCATATGCTTTTTCAAGTCTGCCCCGCTCTATTCAGTACCAGCTTTTAGCTGACCGTGATCCGCATGGAAATGTACAGGTTTCACGTATCGAGACAGAGAAACTTCTTATCGATATGGTTGAAAACACTTTAAGTGAGTGGAAGTCCAAAGGGGAGTTCAAGGGCAAATTCAATGCTCTCAATCACTTCTTTGGTTACGAGGGGCGTTGTGCTGCGCCATCCAATTTCGATGCTGATTACTGTTACAGTCTTGGTTACAGTGCCTCTGCTCTTGTCAATGCAGGTAAATCAGGATACCTTTCATCTGTACGCAACCTGACTCAGCCGGTCGAGAAATGGATTGCAGGAGGAATTCCTCTGACAATGATGATGAATCTTGAGCGTCGTCATGGAAAAGATAAGCCTGTTATAAAAAAAGCCCTTGTTGAGCTTGACGGTAAGCCTTATCTCACTTTGGTTGAGAACAGGGAAAAATGGGCAACACAAGATAGTTACCTCTATCCGGGGCCGATTCAGTACTTTGGACCAGGTGAAGTGTGTGACATCACTACTGAGACTATCAAGCTTGAAAGAAGCTAAAAAACGGTTTTAAAGAACGATAGTGCAAGGGGTACAGAGAGGGGGTTTTCTCTCTGTACCTTTTTTTTATTCCAAAAAAAAGGCCTGTGTTGTGCCTTCGCGGCTAAACCGTATAGGAAGGCTGGCTCCCAGTCTTATTTTAACGCTTATGGGGAATTTGACCCTAAGTTGCTTGTCACGATCCACTCACATTGATGCGCACTGATACAGCCCCTTGTGCTGAAAGCGAAAAAATAGTTGCAGGAAAAGTTACCTGGGGTGCCGGAAGAACCGGTTTGCACGCGGAAAGAGCACATTTCGGTGCTGGAAATAATGGAAAAAAGGGATGCTGGAAGGGGTAAATAAGTGCCTGAAACATTAGGTGATCGATTCTCATTTCTGACTTAAGTGTGGATAGTTAGAAAAGAGTGTTGGCACCCGATTTATACCCTCAAATGATGGAGGTATGGATGCCAGCACAAAGAGAAATACCAAAAACTGCTTTGTAGATATCACCCGACCCAACCGGCAAGTCTTCTTAGGTGTTCAGATCATCGGTTGTTGGGAGTGAGTCGATACCACCGCCTTTTAGACCTTTGAATAGTGCAACACCGTTTGCAAACTCTGCAGCGGTGAAGGGGTCGAAACCACGTGCGATACAATGGAGAAAGCCGCCGTTGAAAGCACTGCCGATCAGGGTGGTGTTCTTAAGTGATTCGGTGGGTGTTTGATGCGGGAATTCTTCAATTTTCCCATCATACCCTACAAGACAGCCCCCGGCCCCGGTTTTAACCACTACAATGTGTACTCCTCTGTCCCATAGAAATCCGATTACATCAAGGGGGCGCTCATATCCAAAGAGTGCTTTTGTTTCATCGGGAGCTGAGGTGAAGATTACATCGAGCAGGGGAAGAACACCCCACAGGCACTCCTTTGCATCATCCAGACTCCATCTCTGGAGTCGCAGGTTTGGATCGTAGGCTACCATTATGTCATTGCTGTGTGCAAAGTGGAATGCCTTGAAAATTGTGTGTCTGGTTGATTTTGAAACAGACTGGAGTTCGCTTGAAGCGTAGATGATTTTGCAGTTTTCAATTAGATCATCATAGATCATTGATGGGGCGATTTGTTTGGAAGAGCTTCCCGGATGGTGAACAAGATACTCCCTTACATCCGGATACCTTGAGGATGTAAAATAGATTCCGTTATATCCCTGGCTTGTAACCACATGGTCTATGTTTATTCCCTGAGAGAGGAGGCGTTCCCGTATAAAGGAGTGGAAAGAATCTCTGGCCACAGAGGAGACCAGTTGGACTCCTGAGCCAAGGCGTGCAGCAGTAGCGGCTACGAGAAGATCAGCGCCACCGATATCTTTTTCAAATTTCTCATTATGTATAATATCTCCCTCACAGCGAAACTCCACAAAGCTTTCGCCTATGACAAGAAGATCATAATCCCTGATATGAATTGGTTTCATACAACCCCTGACTGACAGTCAAATGCAAATGGAAACGGACAAACTGTTGAGTGCGTTAAAGTGTTTGGTTTAAATATAATTAAGAGTGGTAGTTGAACGAAAATGGAATAAAACTCATTGTTCATAAATTTGCAGATATTCAAAACGTAATGGAATTCAATCATATGATATGATGATGCAAAGAGTTATTTTAAAATCAGATAATATTACCATTAATTATCCGGATAAACAGAGATGAACATAATAGCAGATCAGAATATTCTTTTTGCCGCCGAATCATTTGCTGAGCTTGGTGAAGTGACGGTGCTACCCAGCTACAAAATTAATCGTGAAGAGTTGAAGAAGGCAGATATCGCACTGGTGAGGTCGGTTACTCCTGTGGGTAAAGAGTTGCTGGAAGATACACCGGTACGTTTTGTTGCCAGTGCCACTATCGGCATAGATCATGTGGATCTGGATTATCTCCGTGAAAGAAGTATCGGATTTGCCCATGCTCCAGGTTCCAATGCCGATTCTGTGGCGGAGTATGTGTTGGCTTCCATTTTGGAAACAACCGGAAAAACTGCTTCAGAGCTTTCGGGACTAAAAATTGCAATTATAGGTGTTGGAAATGTGGGGAGCAAGGTATGCAGGATTGCTACATCCCTTGGGATGGAATGTTTGCTTTATGATCCACCCAAAAAGCAGTTGACCGGAAGCGGAATCTATCTTCCCTTAGAACAGGTGCTAAGCGAAGCTGACATTATCACTCTTCATGTGCCGCTTGAAATGTCGGAACCATATTCAACTTATCACATGGTAAATAAAGACTTCATGTCCATGATAAAGAATAAACCAATTCTGATCAATACAAGCAGGGGCAAAGTTATAGACGAAAAGGAGTTCCGTCAAAGTCGTGACTGTTTTGGGCCTGTTGTTTTTGATGTCTGGGATAATGAACCTTCCATAAACACTGAAACTGTCCGTATGGTTGATATTGCAACTCCCCATATCGCAGGGTATTCCTTTGATGGCAAGGTGAGGGGGACAGAGATGATTCAAAGTTCTACCTGTGCGTTTTTCTTTCAGAAACAAAACTGGTTTGTGGATAAGGAGCAGATTTCAAATATATGCGAAACACTTGACTTGTCTGAGTCGGGTGATCCTGTAACAGATGCTGTGAGAAGTGCTTACCAGATAAAGAAAGATGATGAGCAGTTCAGGGCGATTTTTTCGGTCAGCAAAGAGATGCAGCACTCATTTTTCGAAGAGTTCAGGAAAAATTACCACAGAAGATACGAGTTCCCTCACTTTTTGACCCTTCTTTCTGAAAAACAGAAAGAGGAGATGGAGATCCTCTCTCAGCTGCGATTCCCCGCAGAGCTTAAATCCGGGGTGGATGATACTGTTGAATCGGTAAGCAGTACATGATTTTGGGAGATCTCTCATTGAAGTTATGACAATTTCAGGTATATGACTGAGAGGTACAAATGAGCTTAGAGTGTGATATCGGGGTTATTGGGTTGGCTGTCATGGGGCAAAACCTCATTCTTAATATGAATGATAAGGGGTTTTCTGTAGCCGTGTACAACAGGTCTGCATCCAGAACTGAGCAGTTTCTCTCTTCCGGGGCAAGGGGCAGATCAGATATTGTGGCCTCGTACAGCATAGAAGAGTTTTGCTCTCTTCTCTCATCACCCAGAAAAATAATGCTTATGGTCAAAGCGGGGGAGGCCGTTGATGATTTTATTCAGCAGCTCCTGCCACATCTCTCAGCTGGTGATATTATAATTGATGGAGGGAACAGTTTCTACGTAGATACCATTAGGCGAACCGAATATCTGGCCGGAAAAGAGATACTTTTTATCGGATCTGGAATAAGCGGGGGGGAAGAGGGGGCGCGGCATGGGCCCTCCATAATGCCGGGTGGAAACAGTCATGCATGGGATCAGGTAAAAAAGATTTTCTCTTCAATATGTGCCAGAACGCCTCAGGGGGAACTGTGTTGCGACTGGGTTGGTCCTGACGGTGCGGGGCATTATGTGAAGATGATCCATAATGGAATCGAATATGGGGATATGCAGCTTATAAGTGAAGCGTATTCTTTGCTTAAAAATGTTGTTGGTTTGAATCACCAGCAAATGGGTGAGGTATTCAGGAACTGGAACTCTACAGAGCTGAAGAGCTATCTGATAGAGATCACTGCTGACATAATGAATTATAAGGATATTGATAACTCACCGCTTCTTACCAAAATATTGGATGTTGCAACTCAGAAAGGTACCGGTAAATGGACCGGTATAAACTCCTTTGAGCTTGGTGTTCCGGTTACTTTGATTTCTGAGGCTGTATATGCCCGTGCTGTTTCAGAGCTTAAGGAGGAGCGTAGCGTGGCTTCGGGGCAATTTTCAAATCCCGGGTTTAAATACAGTGAAGAGAAAGATGAGTTGGTGGAGCACATAAGAGAGGCTCTGCTGGCTTCAAAAATCATCTCTTATGCTCAGGGGTTTATGCTCCTGAGAGCGGCTTCCGAGCACTACTCATGGAATCTCGATTATGGGAAAATCGCTCTTCTGTGGCGGGAAGGGTGTATCATACGAAGTGTTTTTCTCGATAAAATCAAGCAGGCATTTGTGAATTCCCCCGATCTCAAAAACCTCATCCTCGACCCCTATTTCAAAACGATTATAGAATCCACCCAAGCCTCATGGCGTAAGGTAGTATCCGTTGCCGTGCAAGCCGGTATTTCTGTTCCAGCATTCTCAACCGCATTAAGTTTTTTTGATGGATACAGAACCCCTAACTCCGCTGCTAATCTCATACAGGCACAGCGTGATTATTTCGGCGCACACACCTATAAGCGAAACGACAGACCCGGCGATCAGTTCTTTCACACAAACTGGAGTGGCAGAGGAGGAGAGGCCACATCCGGATCAGGTCTGGTGTGATTTTTGATTTAATTAAGAATAGAGTGTGAGAATGTCTGAAAAATAAATTTCTAAACCTTAAAAGGTGTGTGTTGTTTTGCCTGAAATGCCGGATGTTGAACAATGCAGAAAGTTTGTCCAAAGCAGGGCACTTCACAAAAAGATTTCCCACATAGAAGTTTTAAACGACAAAGTACTCTCTTCGGGTACTCACCCCACATCCCTAAACCGCTCTTTGAACGGAAAACTCTTCAAATCAGCTCTCAGACATGGAAAACACCTCATACTCAGCACTGGTGAAAATGTTTGTATGAATATGCATTTCGGTATGACCGGTTGCCTGCGGTATGAAAAAGAAACTGAGTCCACCCAATCTTATGATAAATTGGTTGTTGTTTTTTCAAACAGGGACAGGCTGGTTTATGTAAGCAAAAGAATGCTTGGCAGGGTAGGGTTATGCAAAACTTTGAGCAGCTTTCTGTCTGAACACAAACTGGGACCAGATGCATTATCCATTAGTGAGGATGAGTTCATCGGTTTTCTTTCCAAGAAGAAGACATCTGTAAAGCAGGCTCTCATGGATCAAAGCAGGATTGCAGGTATAGGAAATGAGTATTCTGATGAAATCCTTTTTCAGGCCAGGCTTCATCCTTTAAAGATAGCGGCGGATCTCTCTGAAGAGGAAAAGCATACTCTGTACTATAAGATGGGTGAAGTTTTAAATTTTTCGATTCAAAATGATGCACAAAGCTCCAGGTTCCCGGAAAACTGGATTCTAAAGTTCAGGAAGAGCGGGGCAAAATGTGGGGGTTGCGGTGGGAAAGTGGAACAGATAAAGGTGTCGGGCAGAACTGCCTATTTCTGTCCAAAATGTCAGAAACAGAAATAAAACTTTCAGTTTGTTTTTGCCGCTGTTCCCAGGTTGAAGTCTGTTTTTTGAAACTGCTCCGTTTGGGCCTCATAGGGTGAGATTTGAGCTTCACAGAGTGCTTTTATGATCAACTTGAAAAAGTCGTTTCCACCCTTTTCTATGATTTGGTAATTGTTTTTTTCCTTGGTTACAGTATGAGAATCTCCGCTGACCAAAATTGAAGGTACATGTGGATAGATTGAAAAGACAGTATCCAGAAATTCAACCCCGTTCATAAACGGCATATTGTAATCGCTTATAATAAAGGAGGGAATTTGACTGTTTTCGATAAACTGGAGGGCATCTTTAGGGTTTTCAAAGGTAATCACATTGGGATAACCTGCGTTAAGCAGTACTGTTTTTATTACAGTCAGAGCTATTTCCATGTCATCGACTATTATAATAGGGCCAGTCAATTAAAACTCCTTTATCCTGGTTAAACGCTTTTTTTTGTACTTTGTACATAGAGCAATATCCTTGCCAGTGGATATGTGTGTTGGTCAAACCTCTTTGTAAATTTAAGGATCCTTCCATTCTGTTAAAACTGAGCGTGTTTTTACAATTCTGAAGAAAATAGGTTTCAGTGCTTTGGATTTATTTTGATCTATAAAATATTATTCTAAAAATTTCATTGTCATTATGAGAATTGTTTAAAGTGCAATGTGTGTGGACACAAATGTCTACATTTACCCTGAAACCTATTTATCCTCTGTTTATTACTTCAGTTTTGAAAATTCTGCTCTCTCTCCAAGCTGCTGTTCTATTCTAAGGAGCTGATTATATTTCGCCACTCTTTCGGATCTGGCGGGAGCACCGCTTTTGATCTGACCTACACCGGAAGCCACAGAGATATCGGCGAGGAAAGTATCTTCCGTTTCGCCGCTGCGGTGTGAAAACATGCAACTATAGGAGTTTGATCCGGCGAGTTTTATAGTGTCTATAGTTTCACTTACAGTACCGATCTGATTGAGTTTAATAAGAATTGAATTGGCAGCTTTTTTTTCTATTCCAGTTGCAAGAATAGCTTTGTTTGTCACAAACAGATCATCACCTACGAGCTGAACTTTTTCACCCAGTTCAGCTGTGAGCTGCTGCCACCCTTCCCAGTCATGCTCTGAAAGTGGGTCTTCGATTGAAATTATGGGATAATTTTCAATCAATGAGCGGTAGAAATCAATCATACCCTCTGCCTTAAGAGTTTTTTTATCTGCTTTGAGAATATAATCTCCGAATTCATAAAACTCACTTGCTGCGGCATCCATTGCCAGGGCGATATCTTCACCAGCCTTAAAACCAGCCTTTTCAATCGCAGTCATTATGAGCTCCAGGGCTTCTCTGTTTGAGTTAAGTTCGGGTGCAAAACCTCCTTCATCCCCAATACCTGTTTGCAGATTCTTTGATTTAAGCACACTTTTCAGGGAGTGATAGGTTTCAGTTCCAAACCGAAGGGCTTCAGAGAAACTTGGGGCACCAACAGGGGCGATCATAAATTCCTGTATATCCACATTGGTGTCGGCATGAGCACCACCGTTAAGAATATTGAAAAAAGGCACCGGTAAGCGGAGATTTCCATCAGTTGCCAGATGCTCATACAGAGGTTTTCCCTTATCCAAAGCGGCTACCTTTGAAACTGCCATGGATGTTCCGAGTATTGCATTTGCACCAAGGTTCCCCTTATTCTCACTGCCATCAAGCTCGATAAGGGTTTTGTCGATAAGGCTTTGCTCATAGGGCTCCATTCCATCGAGAGCTTTTGCGATTACTTTATTCACGTTTTCAACGGCCTTGAGAACACCTTTTCCCATATACCTTGAAGGATCCTTGTCTCTGAGCTCAAGGGCTTCCTTGCTTCCGGTTGAAGCTCCGGAAGGTACAGAGGAAATTGCCCTGAGACCGTTATCCAAAACAATTTCCACTTCTACCGTGGGGTTGCCACGTGAATCAAGTATTTCTCTTCCTTTAATGTGTGTAATCCGGGACATCTTATCTCCTTTTTTAGGGTTATGTAATGAGAGCAGGGATTGTTAGGCGTGCGCATATTATTCAAGCAAATCGGGTGCTAATCAAAAGAGTAAAAGTTTGACACGCAGGGAGGAGATTTAAGGCGCAACTTTTTTCATCCTGAACTATATTATTGCACTCTTCTAAAGGAACTTAATTTTAAAATCAGGAGCGGTTTTTTATATGGCAAGAAAGAAAGGTTTTTCTCATGATGATCAGTTTTCACCTCAGATGTATCACCGTGAGGAGGCTTTTTTAAAAAAGCAAACAGATCGTTTCAGGGAGTTTAAACCGGGGCAGCGCTGGGTAAGTGAAATGGAACCTGAGCTTGGTTTGGGAGAAGTGACCCTGGTGGATGGCAGATTTGTAACGGTAGCATTTCATGGTGGGGGAGATATTCGTCGTTATGCAAAGGAGAATGCACCGCTTATTCGTATGATAGTGCAGCCCGGATCCCAGATTCAGCTGAAAAGCGGAGAAAAGTGTGCTGTTACTGCAAGCCGGGAGAGTGATGAGGGTATTGTTTTGTACTCCACAGACAAAGGCGAAATAGCAGAAAGGGAGCTTTCTGAAAAAATGAGGAGTGTGGGGGCTATAGACCGATTGTTGTCGGGAGATTATGATCCCCTTGTCAGTTTCGACCTTCGATTGAAAACATTGAAGCTTCGCAGCCGGATTGAGAGTTCTGATGTGATTGGTTTTGTTGGCCCGCGCATAGAATTGATTCCTCATCAGCTCTATATCTCAAATGAGGTTTGTTCCCGTCATATAAGGCGCACTCTTCTATCGGATGAGGTGGGATTGGGAAAGACGATTGAATCCTGTCTTATACTTCATAATCTGGCAGTAAGTGGCAGGGTTGACAGAGTGCTGATAATGGTACCGGAAAACCTTGTACATGTGTGGTTTGTAGAGCTGCTCAGGAAATTCAATCTTTCTTTTCGAATTTTCAACCAGGAATTTTTCAAACAAAAATCTAACTGGGAGGTAAATCCGTTTTTAGAAGATCAGAATATTCTTTGTGACTGGAACTACATGAGTGAAAATCCTGAGATTTCTGATATGGCAAAAGCGGCCGGATGGGATCTTCTTATTGTTGATGAGGTTCATCATGCAAGAGAGGGTAGCCACTTCTTTAAGCTCCTTAAAAAGCTCACTGTGAGCTGTCGTGATATCTTGTTTCTCAGTGCCACACCTGAACAATACGGTACCAGGGAACATTTCCTCAAACTCCAGCTTCTCGATCGGAACAGATATTCTGATTACAACTCTTTTTTGGCACAAACTCAAACCCATTCGCTCCTTGCGGATATTACGGGACGCTTACTCGACGGGAAATCATTAGATGAGAGAAGTATTGGTTTTATAAAAAAAATTCCCAATCTGGGAGAAACTGTTGATTATGCTAAACTCCAGGAAGACCGCACACAAAGAGAAAAACTGGTGAAAGAACTTCTGGACAGGTTTGGGTTTGGTAGATCTATTTTCAGAAACACACGTGCGGCAGTCGGGGGATTTCCCTCCAGGGAAGTACGAATATTTCCACTCAGTGCTGATAGTAAAATAACAAAAAATGTAAGGAATGAGTACGTTGCAGAAAACAGGCTGCGAGTTGATGAGAGTGAGGAAATTGCTTTTCGGGCGGATCCCAGAATTTCATATCTCGTAAAATTGCTAAAAGATAACAGTAATGAAAAATTTGTCCTGATTTGTAGGACAAAAGAGAAAGTTGTTGCTCTGAATGAAGCACTGAGCCGGAGTATCTCTGTTAAAACAGCTCTGTTTCATGAGCAATTAACCCTCATACAGCGCGACCGCAATGCAGCATGGTTTTCTGAAGAGGAAGGGGCACGCATTCTTCTCTGTTCTGAAATTGGGAGTGAGGGCAGAAATTTCCAGTTTGCACACCACCTTGTGCTGTTTGATCTTCCCCCTGACCCCTCTCTTATTGAGCAAAGAATTGGTCGTCTTGATCGTATCGGTCAATCCGGCCCAATAATCATCCATGTGCCATTCATTGTAAACACCCCCTACGAAATTTTGGCCAGATGGTTTCATGAGGGATTGGATCTATTCGGCTCTTCGGTGCCTGGTATTAATGAAATGTTTGACAGTATGGCTGAGTCGGTGCAAAAGACTATCAGCATGATGACAGATGCCGAAGAGGATGTGTCAGGGATGCTTGAAAAATTGATTTCTGATACTAAGAATGTTAAGAATGAGATTACTGTTCGTCTCGAGGCCAGCCGGGACAGACTTCTGGAGCTGCACTCTTTCAGGCCTCAGGAAGCTAAAGGGTTGGTTAATTCGATTCACAGGGCTGATGGTGATGAGGAGTTGGAAAATGTAACAGTGCAACTCTTAGAGGAGCAGGGGATGCATGTTGAGCAGGCTGGGGAAAGGGTGTATCGTCTTTTCAATGAGGGTTACTCTGAGATAGAGTTTTTTGGATTGAAGGAATCACGGCCCATGGTTACTTTTGATCGTACTACTGCTCTCCACAGAGAGGATTATGAGTTTTTCACCATGGATCACCCTTCTCTCAAGGGGCTGTTTGATTCTTATCTGGGATCAATTAGCGGAAACAGTTCTCTTTGCTCCTATCATGGGAGCAGCTCCTTTCAGCTTGTGCTTGAAGCTGCTTTTGTGATTGAGTGCGACGCTCCGACTTCACTTAATGCAAACAGATTTCTACCTTCAGTTCCGGTTGTCGTTGCCATTGACCAGAGTCTTAAGGATCGCAGTCAGGAAGTGGATACTGATAAATTTAGAAGTAAACTGCGATCACTTGGGGTTCATCCAATAGTGACAAACCAGCGGTTCAAAGATGAACTGTTTCCATTACTTTACGATAAATTGGAAGAGCGGGCACGGGATGCTGCAGATATACACATAAAGAATGGTTATGATGCTATGGAGAGAGTAATTAGCTCAGAACTCCAGAGACTGAGATATTTTCAATCAATAAACAGTTCAGTATCTCCCGAAGAGATTAAATTGATGGAAAATCAGAGAAATGCGTTACGCCTTGCAATAAAAGAGGCTGTTCTCAGACTTGATGCAATTAAGATCATAGTGAAAGTGTAAGCGGATAATGAGTTTTTGGTGTTTTACAAAAGAAAAGAATTGCAAAGCTTTTTAAGACAGAGCTAAGAAAAACGGGGGAACTGTTTGCGCAGGTCCCCCGTAAATTTTGTATCTGCCGTTTTCGGTATTAATCTGTTTTATGGCAACGTTTCAATCTCATTGATTGAGATAAATTTTTTGTTTTCGATTCCGCTTAGATCAAACCTTTTTGATTCAGGAAGTCTGTTCAATATGGTTGAGTCTGCAATAATGGTATAGGTAAAGTTATCAGGGTTAAGGTATTTCCTTGCCACATTGTTTATATCTTCAACCGTTAATTTGTTTATCTCTTCCGGGTAGAGAACAAAATGATCTTGACTGCGACTGTACATCTCATTCCAGGCATAGGTTGAAGTGATATCTCCGGCAGAACGAAACATTGAAGGCAGTTGTGCGAGAAGGGCTGTTTTAGCGCTTTGTAATTCTTCTTCTGTTACACCTTCCATGATTATTCTTTCAATCTCTTCATAGATAAGATCGATTGCAAGGGGCAGAGTTTCCTTTCTTGTATTGAATTCAATGAACAGGGTTCCGGGATAGAGATAATTTGATTCAGCTCTTGAATGTATTGAGTAGGTGAGTCCTGCATCTGAGCGGATTTTTGTACCCAGCCGTGAGGTGAAACCTCCACCGCCAAGAATCATATTGAGCAGTGAAACAGAGTAATAGTCCGGGTGCGGACGTTTGAAAAGAGGCAGGGCCATTCTTACATAAGCCTGATTGATAGGTCTGTGTACTATGAGTGCTTTTGTTTCAGGCCGGATCTCTATATTGTCAAAAGGTGTAAGCGAGGTTGTCTGCTCTGCCTGGGGAAAAATGCTCTCGAGTTTAGCGATGGTTTTTCCTTTGTCTATTTTTCCCGCAACAGATAACACGATATTATCTGTTTTAAAAACCTTATCGTGCAGAGATTTGAGATCCTCGCGTGAAATGTTTTCTATGGAAGATGCGGTTGTCATTCTTGATGCATTACTTCCGGTATACTGCTGTTTCTGGAATGCGGCATTGAGTGCTGGTGCTGGATTTACAAATCGGTGGCGCAGAGATTCCCTGATCAGACGTTTTTCTCTTTCAACCCTCTCCTCCTCAAATGCCGGATGAAAGAACATCTGCTCCATAATGCTCAGTGCTGTATCCTGGTACTCAGAGAGAAATGTTCCTTTGAATGTTATGTGTGATTCGGATTGAGAAAAGGAAAAGTTTATTGCCATAAGGTCAAGGAACTCATTAAGTGAATCAGCAGAAATCTCTTCTGTCCCGCCCAGTCGCAGAAGTCTGCTCATCAGTGTTCCAAGCCCTTCTTTTCCTTCCGGATCGTTAAGAGAACTGTAGTTTATATAAGCGGTGATTTCTACTATTGGCAGTGTTGAATCAACTGCAATATAGCTTCTTAGTCCATTGTTGAGAATATGTCGGTACTGTTGGGCACTGGGGACACTCCAGTCTCTTGATTCAAAGTTTAAATTTAAAGGGTGAGATGGAATATTGTGTTCAACAATCTCTTCTTCCGGCAGGCGACCAGCTCCAAGAGCAGAACCTGAGATTAGGAGCAAACTAAACAGCATTGATAAACAGATCGTTCTGGTTTTCATCTATAAACTTCCTTTCGTCAGTTTTCAAATTTGGCACATTTCTATTCAGTTATTCTGATGTTTTTTCGTTATTCTCAGTCATATCATCCCTGACATCTGGAAGAAGATAGCCAATTGTTGCAAGTTCCGGTATAAGATAGAAAGAGGCGATGTAGGGTATATTTTGAACTCCAACCCGGGAAATTTTTTCCGGATATTCCAGTAGATTCTGCCAGCTTCCAAGCCTTTCAAACCTGGCAAGGCGGTCGGAGAGACCTTCAAGGCTTTTAAGTCCCTCAGCAAAAGAGAACCTGATTTGATTTGTGATTCTTAGCATTTCTCTTGAGGAAGGTTTTTCATCTATGAGTTTTGCAAGCTCTTCAAGGATGATTTTTTCAACCAGTTTAGGGTCTGAATCCTCTTTTAACTGTGCCCATACGTGAAAATAACCGTTGTGAAGTCTTTTGGAGTTGAATGCTCCTGCATTGACACATAATTCTTCTGTGTCTACAAGTCTTCTGTACAGCCTGCCGGTTCTGCCGGAAAGAATGCCTTGTATAATATCAAGTGCATACAAGTCTTCATGAGGATAACCCGGTGTGTGGAACAGTATATCTACTCTGGGCTCTACATCAGAGTGTACTGTCAAACGTGTCTGCCCGATGGGAGTGGGCTCTCTGGTGACCACCGGATCTGCGGGCTGATCAGATTTGGGTATGTGCCCAAAATAGCGTTCTATCTTTTCAAATTCACTTTCAGGATCAACATTCCCAACAAGCACAATCAGTGCATTTTCAGGGGTGTAATACTGATTAATATACCGCATCAGTTTCTGGGGTGTATAAGCCCTGATGTCAGATTCCCAGCCAATCACTGGCTGGCGGTAGGGGTGTGCGACGAAAAACAGAGAATTTAGCCGTTCCCAGTAAAGGTGAAGTGGTCTGTTGTCATAACGCATTTTGCGCTCCTCTATAACAACTTCCAGTTCACTATGGAACTCCCGCAACACAGGGTTTTCCATCCTGTCGGACTCTATCCAGTAAAACAATTCTGTTTTATTCTGAGGGAGTGTGACGATGTAGGCGGTCATCTCATTTGAGGTCCATGCGTTAAGTCTTGTTCCACCGTGATTTCTGTATAATTCCCAGATCTCATCTTTATTTATGTACTCCCTCTGCTGCTCAAGCAGTTCAAATATTTCCGCTCTGTAATTATTGACCACCGAGTCTTCTGCACCACTGAGCCGGGCTGTCTGCATTATTGCATCCAAAGAGTCGATTGCATTCAGGAAGGGTATCTCTTTTTCGTAATTGCTGGTCCCCAGTGTTTTTGTTCCCTTAAACATCATATGCTCATACATGTGGGATAGACCGGTTGTTCCAGGTCCCTCATTCATGCCGCCAACAAAATAGTAGAGTCTGCAGCTTACCTCTGCCACATTGGGGTCTGGAACGATTATTACTCTCAATCCGTTATCAAGAGTGTGATAATTAACCGGAATTTCGATATTTTGGGCTGATAAACTGAAAAGGAGGGCTGAAGCAATAAGTGCTAGTAAAGTTTTTCGCATGAATATTCATCTCCCGGTTTAATTGAACTGGAAAAAGTGACTGAGTTTGGAGTACTAACTGAAAATAGTAATTGAGAGTACGTTTGGGGAAAACAACAGATTTAATTAAAATAAAAAATAGTGGCGCAAAGATGGAAATGTGTTTGAATCTCAAGATTTTGGTTTAGTCCCATTTCTTACACACTGAACTTATGTGATTGTAAAGACATTGCACTTTTAATACCAATTATGAATAAAAACAAAAAGAACTTGCTGCTTTTTGCAATTGTAATCAGAGCAACACAGTCCACCCTTTAAAGGGAAAGGTAGTTTGGATATGGAATGGATTTATTCAATTTGATCGTGCGAAAAATTGCCTGATTATCAGTTTCACAGTTCTTTAAGTATTTCCTCGATATCCCTGGCGCTTAGCTCACAGGGGTTGTTTTTACATCTCGATTCCCTGGCAATATCAGAAAAATGCACCTCTTTTACACCATAAGAGGAAATTTCTGAGTTGTAGAATGTTTTCTTTAAACTGTAAAGTTTCTCCAGAAGAATCTCACACCCTTCCATAACCGTTTGTGCTCTCTGGGCGCTGAGGATTTCCCCCATACGGGAATATTTTTTCAATGCGTTATGGTTAGGATCAGTGGTTTTGAGCCTGGAGATATTCTTTTTTGTAACGGGTGCCAGGAGAAGCCCGCAGAGTGCACCGTGAGGAATCGGGAACCAGCCGCCTATAACGGGAGCGATACCATGAACTGCTCCAAGACCAGCATTTGCAAGAGTAATCCCCGAAGAGAGTGAAGCGTATGATAAATGGGTTCTGCTTTGAATGTCAGAACCGTTTTCTGTGGCTTTAATGAGACTTTCAGAAGTCCCCGGCAGAATATGCTCAACCAGTGCATCTGTAAAAGGAGAAGCCCCGGTGGAAACGTAGGATTCTATAAGCTGGGTGAGGGTATCCATGCCGCAGGATGAGGTGATTCGGGGAGGACAGGAGAGTGTCATAGCGGGATCGACAAGTGCAACGTCGGGGACAAAATCAGGATGGCGAACGGAGCGTTTGATTCCCGATTCTCCCCCGATATTCAAAACTGAATTGGCACTTGCTTCACTGCCAGTGCCCGATGTCGTCGGGACAGCAATAAAAGGGATTTTAAGACCGGGATGCTTTTGATCTCCTCCCCCCTCGATAAAATCGTACACTGATTTCTCAACCGGTATCATGGCAGAGATTGCCTTCCCTGCATCAATGACACTTCCTCCACCAATTGCAATAACGATGTCGATTCCTGAACTCCTGAATTGCTCAGCCCCACTATCAACAAGAGATACCGTGGGCTCACTGTTCACCTGAAATTGTAGCGTTGTGAGACCGGTGCTGTTGAAGGATTCAATTATCGATTTGATCATTCCGTTTTCATGCAGTGATGAGGAGCCGGTTACAAGCAATGCCTTTTTACCAAACGATTTTGAGACCTGGGCAAGTTGTGTGATTTTTCCGGTTCCAAAATGGATTTGTGGGGTTCTGTAGGTTGAGAAATCTGGTATATGCAATGTTTTTTACTCCTTGGACATTTCTAAGCCATAAGGCTTGTGGAACTTTTTCCAATATAAATGATGATGGTGTGTAGGGACTGACAATTTTTTCAGGGATCTGTAGGGACTGACTGCTCTGTGAAAATCAAAAGTTTGGAAAACTGGTCAAAATTGAGCTACAAAGACCTTTCCAAAGCCGGTATGAACTCGTTAAACTGCACGGTATCGAACCTTTATAAAGCCCAGCCCGCGCAGAAACGTCTGAGATAGCGGAAAAGCATTGCTTTCTCATGCCGGATGGAGAACTGGCTGCAGTAACTAAAGTTGGTGCAGATTGCAATACACACAGCTGATAACCTATTGTTGGTCTTCAGGCTCCTCTTGTGGTGTTTTTGTATGATCCATAGAAATATTGAGATATCCGTATAAGATTGCTATTAAAGATGTAATCCAGCACAAAATTGCAAAAGGTGCATAATCCAGAACCGGCACACCAAGAGTGATGAAAACAAATACACCGCTGCTGTTCCAGGGTACAAGCGGGGCTGTGAGTGTCCCGCCGGCTTCTAAAGTACGGGTTAGGTTCTTAAGTTTTAGTTTGTGATCCCTGTAGCACTCTTCATACATCTGGCCGGGGAGAATAACCGCAAGATATTGGTTTGCACTGAAAATGTTGACAAAAACAGAAGTTCCGATGACTGTTGTGGTAATGTTTCCAACTGAAGTAAGAAGACCCGAGAGTTTAAGCACCATGCTGTGAAGCATTCCTGTGTAGTTCATTATCCCGCCCAGGGCAAGTGATACCAGTGCGAGAATTACTACATCGTACATACTCTCCATACCGCCCCGTGAAAACAGGGCATCCATTTGCGGATTATCTGTATTCATTGATACACCCGTATGAATCAGATCCGAAAGCCCTCCAAGAGTACCACCCTGAAGAAAAAGATACGCCCCTCCTCCAAGCATAACTCCTGCAATTAAACTGGGGATAGCAGGAACTTTTTTATAGATCATAACTATTACAACTGCCGGAGGGAAAAGGAGCAGAGGTGAAAGATTGAAATGGTTTCTTATATGTTCGGTATAAGCTGACACATCGGTTACATCACCGTTTCCAGAAGCAATAAATCCCATGACAGTAAAGATAAGCAGCGATATCACCAGAGCTGGCAAGGTAGTATAGAGCATGTGTTTTATGTGATCAAACAGATTAACGCCGAGAACAGAGGGGGTCAGGTTGGTAGAGTCGGACATGGGGGAAATTTTGTCACCAAAAAATGCTCCGGAAACAACTGCTCCTGCAGTCATGGCCGGCGGTATGCCAAGCCCTTCGCTAACTCCGATGGCTGCAACACCTATTGTTCCGACAGTAGACCAGGAGCTGCCGGTTATAAGTGCCATAGCAGAGCAGAAAAGTAAAATCATCGGCAAAAACCATCTGGCTACCATAAACTCCAATCCAAAATACATCATAGCCGGTACAATTCCGCTTGCTATCCATACTGCGATAAGCATCCCTATAATAAGAAGGATAATCAATGAAGGAATTGTACGTGCAATAGACATCTTAAATCCCTCTTTGATTGTAACCCATGGGACCCCATGAAAATAGGCGCACAATCCTGCGGTAACTCCGCCGAGAAAAAGGGAAAAGTGGGGTTGAGTGTCGAGTACAAAAACTGAATAAGCAAGAGTAACACCTGTGATAATGACTGGAATGAGTGCAAGCCAGAGCGGGGGAGTGGGAATATCTTCTTTTTTGATCAAAAAACTATCCTTAAGCGTAAATGTTCTATGGTAAACATCGGAAAACCTCCATTACAATATAAAAAAAGCCAATTTTAAAACAAGACTGGATAAGAAAACAGGCCTGTATTTGTCAAAATATGTGGTCTCCAACTCGAGAATAGCCAGGAAAAGCTGACAAAGAAGATGAAGTCTGCATGTGTGTATGGCTGGTTATACCGGAGGAGGTGGATATCGCCCTTTACAGAAATTTTTGCCACTAAGTTTTATTTCCCGTCTATTTGCAACCCCTTTGGTTCAGGGGAAAAACGGGTTGTCTTGCAGGATAACGGGAGCTTGCTGCACACGTTGATCAGGTATTTATAACAGAATTATGTTTGACCCGTAAGTGGAAATTATATATTGTAAGACAAATAATTGATTTTCTTTAATGAGAGTTCTACATGAAACCATTTCGCATTGCCTTAATTCAGAATATCCCGGGTTATGATACAGAAAAATCAATCAGCAAAGCCTTCGAAATGATAGCCATAGCTGCTCAGGGTGGTGCCGAACTGGTGTGTTTGCCAGAGATGTTTTATCATCCCTTTGAGCTGGATAAATTGTCGGATTTAAAGAGGTATGAAAAAAATCTCAGGCAGAAGTTTTCTGATTATGCAAAAATACATTCTATATATCTTTTTACCGGGACATTTGTGGAGCAAAGAGGAGATGGTGCACTAATGAATACAGCACTGATTTTTGCTCCCGATGGATCTGAGATTTTGCACTACAGTAAGTGTCATCTCTTCGATGTCACTTTTAAGAATCTGAAGGTGAAAGAATCTTCTGTTTTTTCACCGGGTGACACGGTTGCTGGTGTGGAAACTGAACTGTGTTCGATTTCAGCCCTGATCTGCTATGATATACGGTTTCCTGAGATTGCGAGAATGGCAACTCTTCAGGGGGCTGATCTGTTAATCGTTCCGGCTGTTTTCAATCAGATTTCAGGTCCTGCGCACTGGCATCTGTTCATGCGGTGCCGTGCAGTGGAAAACCAGATCTTTTTGGCAGCTGTTTCGCAAGGCAGAAATGAGGAGAGTCAGTATAAGGCTTACGGCCACTCTTTGGTTGTTTCACCATGGGGGGATATTTTAGCGGAGGCTGGTGAGGGAGAGGAAATTTTGTATGCAGATATCAATCCCGGTCTTATCCAGAATACAAGAGCAAGATTACCTTTACTTAAACATAGAAGAAGCAATTTGTATAATCTAACAGGGGGGACGGAATGAGACTCTACCGACTACGAGAGGGCAAAGTTATTGCAGGGATTTGTGCAGGTATCGCTGATATGTATAAAATAGATGTGAATATTGTAAGGTTGGCAGCTGTGTTTATAACCATTTTTACCACTGTTTGGCCAGGAGTAATCACCTATCTGGTAGGATGGTATCTGATCCCGGAGCTGGACAAATCACCTACAAAATCCGACAAATCTCCCCAGGATGAATAGAAGATAAAACTCTGTTTGTAATTCTTATCCTCTGTATGATAAACCTCAACCTTGAACCAAAAAGTGGTTTTACCAATCGGTTCAAGGTGTAAGGCCTGTTTTTTTTTGTGTTTTTGCATCTCCTCAAAGCAGAATTCAGTTCATACCTGAATCTTTTTGCACCTGTAACTATCAAGTAAACAATGAGTTACCTTTTTTTAGTTCCTGAAAAAATAAGTGTACCTTTGGGATAAAAAAATATTGACCATTTCCAACAAGAAATGTATCATATTATCGGTTAATATTTATCGATACAGGGGTAAGGCATGCAGGACAAGAGCATCGATGTAGAGAAACTTCTTACAGAGCTGGACCAAATCCGCAGTGACAATTCTGCTCTGAAGGACCGGTTAGACAGAATATCCGGAATCACTACCGCAATAATTTATGTTCTCGATACAGACGGAAAGTTTACTTACGTAAATCAGGCAGTTGAGTCGATACTGAAATTTAAGCCACAAGATCTGTTGGGGCAGCACTTTTCTACAATAATGCCCAAAGCTGAATATGAAAAAGTGGCCAGATCGCATGTTCTTCCGGTTTTTCATGGTAAAGTAACCGGAGGAAAGCAGTCACCAAGGCTTTTTGACGAGCGCAGAACAGGGGAGCGTCGAACACGAAACCTGGAAGTGAAGCTTTATACAAAAAATAATGATGATGTAAAAATACTGGTTGGTGATGTCACTGGTATAGTTGATGTGGAAGGTGCATACCGAAGTGGTATTAGCGTGGTGAATAAAAGTGAAGGATTCATTGGCAGTCAGGGCATTATTTTCGATATCACAAAATACAAAAAAGCAGAACGTGAGCGACTGGTACTTCAGAAAAGCCTTTTTGAAGCTCAGAAGATGGATGCTATAGGGAAGTTAGCCGGAAAAGTAGCACATGACCTCAATAATAAGCTGGGAAGCATTATCGGTTCTGCCGAGATGCTAAAGCAGGATTACGGGCTTGTAAATAAAGAACTGACCATGTATATCGAGACAATCCTCTCTGCATCAAGACATGCCGCTAATTTATCGGGAAAATTGCTGGAATTCAGCTACAAGGCCGACAACAACTGCCAGAATGTTGATATGCATAATCTGGCGGATAACGTTTTGGGATTTATAAGGCCCACAATTGAAGAGAGCATTATAATCAATAAAAAGTATCATTCAGTTAACCCAATTGTAACAGGTAGCATAAGTCAGCTTCAGAATGCTTTGTTGAATTTGATTGTAAATGCATGTGATGCGATGAGTATTACGGGCGGTATGCTTACGGTTCAGACTGATGACATTACAGTGGAAGAAAAAATCAAATGTATAAGTGGGTTTTACGCAAAGCCGGGTAATTATCTCCGTATTTCCGTTCAGGACACCGGGACCGGTATCGACGAAAAAATCTTTAACAGGATATTTGAACCTTTTTTCACAACCAAAACCGAAGGAAAATTTATCGGTTTAGGGCTGCCTGGCGTGCGGGACTGTGTAAGATATTTGGGTGGTTTTATTCAGGTTGAAAGCAAGTGTGCGAAAGGTTCTGTTTTCAAAATTCATTTGCCAAATAATGATATCTGATCTATTGTTAAAAAGTGTCAGAGCAATCACTTCCGCTTTCCTGATCTGCATAACAGAACCGATAACATCATAATATTGTGGAAGTTACCACTTTACAAGGCTGCTGATAGGCAAACTGAATGAATTCAGGATTGTAATGTGACATACCCTTGTTGCATTTTAGTGTAGACAAAAAATTGATCACACCTTTCAGTTCTATAAAAATAGTGGCTCTGTTTTCAGATAAAGAAATTAAAAACTATGCATTTCCTTCGGTGATTGAGAGCGCCAGGAGTTTCATTTCCGGGGAAAGCTTTGTGACTGTTCATCTGCAGGGCAATGACCTTATTGCCACAGTGGGGAGATATGACCCAAACAGAATTGTCATTAGCCGACAGAGTGATGGTTCGCTGCGTCTGAACTGCACCTGTGGATTTAATCTCGGGGGGGCTTGTGAGCATGCTGTGGCCGCAATGCTTGAAGCTAACCAGAAATGTGCAATTCAGACATCAATTGACTGGGATAATTTAGGGGGAAATTGCGAACCAGAAGAGAAAAAACCCCGAAAAATTCAACCTAAAGTTACAGAGTTGTCGGCATTTAAACCAGTAGGCCGTCTCTATTTGACAGAATATGATTCCACACTGCTTGTTGAACTTCGCTTTTCCTATAATGATGGTATGGTTGAATTTAGCAGAAACGATAAGGATCAGAGCCGTCTGATTCCTCATCAGGATGGTAAATTATACCGGATATATCGCTCGAAGGCAAGGGAGGCGCTTCTCGCCTCAAACCTCGAGCAATACGATCTCCAGCGGTATCAGACCGGAACATATACTCCCGATGGAGATCCGAGGAACTGGATTCTGCAGCAGCTCCCTCAGCTTGCTCAGGAGGGGTTTGAGGTGTTTGGACAGGAAAATCTGCGCACCGTTGATGCACGCAGGTCTGCCCCTTCAATGAGTGTTTCTGTTTCATCTGCAAATCAGGGGGTATTTGAGCTTTCCCTGGAAGTGAGTTTTGATGGAGTTGCGGCCTCTCTCATTTCACTGATTCATGCACTGGAGCAGGGGAGCAAATTTGTGCAGCTTACCGACGGAACTTCCGGCATTCTACCTCAGGAGTGGATCGATAAGCTTTGTGCCTTTTTTTCGGCCTTTGAAAGTAAACCGGATGAGAAGGGGAATTTGCCGGTAAGAAACACTCATTGTTCTCTGGTCGATATGCTTTTCGATATGGCAGATGAGAAAGAAGCAGATGAAGTGTTTCTTTCCGAAAGAGCTGATCTTAAGGAGTTTGAATGTGTGGAGAAACACCCTCTCCCGCAGGGTCTGAGATGTTCCCTAAGACCTTATCAGAGAGCTGGTTATGAATGGTTTTATTTTTTGAAAAAATACAGGTTCGGCGGATGTCTTGCCGATGATATGGGGCTTGGCAAAACGGTGCAGACTTTGGCCTTGCTGCTCAATGAGAAACTTATCGGTGAAAATCAGCCATCCCTGATTGTTGTACCAACATCTCTGCTCCATAACTGGTCCAGGGAAGCAGAAAAATTCACACCCGACCTTAATACACTGATCTATCATGGAGCGGGAAGAAATCGCTACAGATCAGTTATGCATATGGCAGATGCAGTGATTACAACCTACGGCACAGTATTGAACGATATGAAAATACTGGAAAAAATCAGTTTCCATTATATCATACTCGACGAAGCTCAGACAATAAAAAACCCACTATCGGCCATAAGCAAGGCACTGAGGCAGCTCTTTGCGGAACATAAACTTGCTCTAAGCGGAACACCGGTTGAAAACAATCTCTCTGAACTCTGGTCGCTTTTTTCGTTCCTTAATCCTGGGATGCTTGGCTCTCTTGGCTCTTTCAAAAACAAATTTATCCGGCCAATACAAAATGAGCTCAATGAAAATGTTGCTCAGGTTTTAAGAAGAATGATTTTCCCCTTTATTTTAAGAAGGACAAAAGAGCAGGTTGCAAAAGATCTCCCCCCGAAAAGTGAATTTGTCCTTTATTCCAAAATGCTCCCCGAGCAAAAGAAACTCTATGATATTACAAAAGAGAGCTACAGGGGCAAAATACTTAGATCCTTGGAGGTCTCAGGGCTTGAGAAGACCCGTTTTCAGGTGCTTGAGGGGATGCTACGGCTTAGACAGATTTGCTCCCATCCTTCCCTGGCTGATAAAAGCTTCAATTGTGACTCCGGAAAATACCGCCTTCTTGATGAATGTATTACTGATATAGTATCGGAAGGGCATCGGGTGCTGCTTTTCTCACAGTTTGTAAAATCTCTTGAGCTGCTGAGAATAAGGTTTGCTCAACTTGGGATAAAAAGTGAAATGCTTACCGGATCTACAACTAACAGACAGGCTGTTGTAGATAGATTTCAGAGTGAAAAGGGAGCACCGGTATTTCTTATAAGTCTAAAAGCCGGCGGAACAGGTCTTAACCTGACCAGTGCCGATTATGTGATTCATCTTGATCCCTGGTGGAATCCCAGTGCTGAAAATCAGGCCTCTGACCGAGCATACAGAATTGGGCAGAAAAAGGCGGTGTTTGTATATAAACTGATAACGCAGGATTCTATTGAGGAGCATGTACTTGACCTTCAGAACAAGAAAAAAGGTCTTATTGAATCTGTCATTCGAACTGAATCCTCCTTTTATAAACAACTCAGCAGGGATGATATTTTAGGCTTGTTCTCATAACTTTACCCACCCTGATTAATCAGATAAACTGTAGTATTGACGCCAAGAGCTTGTTGAAACTATTTATTTCGGAACTGCCGGGGTGTTCCGTTGAATGTTTCTTTAAAGACCCTGTTGAAATGGCTTATGTTGCTGTATCCTACAGCTGATGCAATTTCCTGAATCGATCGGTCTGTTGTGCGAAGAAGTCTCTGAGCTTCAAAAAGACGAAGTCGATTGAGGTATCGTTTGAAAGAGAGGCCGTATCCCCGTTTTATGAGAGCACCAACTTTATCTTCATGCATTGCGCAGAAGTTTGCTACCGTCCCAAGGGACAGTGACGGATCCTTATAATGGGTTCCGATATACTCGGTAATTGTTTTGAGATCGTTGTCAAAACGATTACCCAAATTTATTGGAGTGTAAAGGTCCTGTACTTCTCTTTTGATAAATCCAAAACGAAATATAAAAAGCAGAACAGAAAAAACCACCAAAGCACTCTGAATTACCCGTATGAATACAGGAACTGGTCGGTAAAACCGGATTTCCCTGATTCTTATTGTATGCTCGCGGTTGATTTTCTCTCCGGGACTGGACTCCACTTTCACTCCTTTGACAGAGCCAAGAGGATTGGCTATTATGGATGAGCCATTATCGACATGCTCGTTTATCCACCATGGTGGTGTATGGAAATGATCGAGATACATCACATAACGAGTCATGCCTGGTTGGGAACGGAATAAATGTTCCATGTGTCGCCAGCTCTCCGGAGAATCTGGATCAGAAACTCCAGGCTCATCTGTTAGAAGAACCATTTGCATTGCGTAGGTACTGCAGGCATCAATTGTAATGGAAGCATGAGTGTAGCGTGTGAGGTCTAACGGGGTATCTGCTCTGTACAGAATGCCGGCAAAATACCATTTATAATGTGGGGTCAATATAAATGAGAACCGCAGCTCTTCTCCCGTTCCCTGAAGAATCGTAACAGTCGACTGCCCAGGCTCTTTCATGAAGCTGCTGCTATCTGAAAAAGAAACAGTCCTGCTCAAAAGATGATCAGCATCAAGAACTGCTTTTCTGAGGACAAAGGGAACCTCTAAAGCTAAAGAGATAATCGCCAGTAAAATCCCACTGTACAAAAGACCTTTTTTTTTCACCTATCCTCCCGAACAGATAGAAAATAACTTTTTCCTTTCTGGAAAACTTTACATATTCCCTGTTTTTTTTGTAAAAACCTCCCATTTTGGCAGAAAATCTATTCATATCACCAATTTCTAAACCAAACACTTTTCGCGCTGAAATGATTAACAGATAGGGTGTATACTACTCAGTGTATGGTATAAACATCTTTTTAAAGGAGGCTTTATGATTAAATCTGTGGTTTTGGGTGTGCTGGCTGTACTTGTTTTTTGTGTTGGAGACATACACGGAAACAATCCTTCGCTTAGCATTACCTGGTCTGATAAACCCCAAACATCTGCGTATGAAACCCGTATTGCTGATTACCCTCTTTCTACGGATAGACACGGGAGGATTATTCACTCAAACCAGGATATAGTATCTCCCTTTGTTTCAACCGATACAGTTCTTTACCGGCAGATCTGGTCTGATGATAGTGTCCTGCTTGAACAGGTATCGCTTGGAAAGACGATATCACCCATAAAAAGCCATATAAACCCTGAAGGGGGGATTACTCTTGGATTTTGGGAAGAATCTGACGGAAACAGGTATTTTGTGTTTACAAGAATTGCCTGTGACGGAGTGACTACTTACCGCAAAGAGTATTTCGCAGTGAAAGGCTATAGTGTCACGAATGGTTGGGTATTTGCCCAAACCTCTGAATACTGGTTTGTACTTGATACCACACTTTCTCTTATTGCCAGTCATGACCGTACAGAAGAGAGTAGAGCTGGAATAGACCCAAACGGAAATATATTTGAGATTTATATAGATAGAGAAACTCAGACCGACACAACCACTGTTCTTTCTGTCAGGAAAATCTCTCAGACCAATACATTGGTAAAAGACACATCAATAACACTTTCGGGTAGAATCGGCAGCCTGTCAGCCCCATATTACCAGAGCGGCTTTTGGTTTTTTACTACTCAGGAAAATCTTGGGCATAACGGAAGAAGTGTCTCTGTTCAAAGAAAAAGGTTCTCCTTTAATGTTGCAACCGGTTTATCAAACCTTGGTCCAACGGTGGGGGATCACTACTATCCCTTCTCTGATTCGCTGCATATAAGAACAAGAACGTGGACAACAAATGTCAGAAGTCCATCACCAAGTACCAAACACCAGGCACATATCGTGAACGTCTGCGGTGATGTTGTTGATTCATTGAAATCCCTTTCAAATCAGAATATTACAGATGTCACTCCAACGGAAAGTGGAGTATTCGTTAAGATGTCTAATGGGGAATATGCATCGATCGATCGTTTTTTTTCGGTAACCAGACCGAAATTACCAGAAATGACATATCAGCCTTCACAAGACATGATAATTTCAACAGCTCAACCGCTATCTGGAGGAGGTTTCATTGCTGCAGGGTACACAACAACAAGAGGCTATGGCTATAGGTTATGGATAATGAATATTGACTCTACAGGAACTGTTGTTTCCCAGCGTCTGTTTCGAGAAACACTTCCGGTTAGGGTTACAGCTTCAGCCTCAACTTGTGAAGGGATATTTCTGACCGGATCATATGATAACAATGAGGTTTGGGCCGGATTTG
The DNA here is from genome assembly GCA_001045525.1 of Chitinispirillum alkaliphilum. Classification (NCBI taxonomy): domain Bacteria; kingdom Pseudomonadati; phylum Fibrobacterota; class Chitinispirillia; order Chitinispirillales; family Chitinispirillaceae; genus Chitinispirillum; species Chitinispirillum alkaliphilum. The sequence goes on from LDWW01000003.1 coordinate 138,043, forward strand.
TCACTGTTGATGGAGATCTTGCCTGGAGCAGGCAATATTCTTTAGAGGGCTCGGGCGATCATATTCTACCCCATCAGACAAAGGCTCTTATCGTTTCATCTGACACATCAGAAACAAATCTTATACTTATAGATAAAGACGGAGAAATTATAGAATCTATCACTTTAAGCGGGAATAATCCCTCAGTACCACAAGTAACGCCTTCCGGATGGGTTCTGACTACCTACGAAAACTCATCAGCTTTTCCCAAAGTACGTCTTTACCACATCAACCATTCACTTACGATTATCAGGGAAAAGGCATTTGAAAGAGGGCCTGGGGTTTCTGTTTACCCATATACAGATGGATTTAAATTTGTATCTGAGATAAAAGGGACATCCGGTGGTGTGTTAAAGACTGAGAAGGTAGCAGTTTATACTCTCGATTCGCTCTTTGAAAATAGGACCATATACAATACATTTGAGATAGATGGTGAGGTGAGGTCCTGGTTACCTTACAATGATGGTGCACTTGCTGTAATCCGTTACTCTCAGTATTTTCATCGTTTCGGATGGCAAAGGATTGACAATCTCTACTATATCAAAGAATCAGGAGAGATGATTTTAATTGACCAGGTGTGCAACAGGAATAGTTCACCGAGCCAGAAAGAACTAATGCTGATCCCGGTAACTGAAACATCGTTTCTGTATATTGGACGTGATCTTTATGTTTTCCCTGATATCTCTCCAGGATATGCGTACTATTCGGGTTGGAGGTCTGAACTGGTTCTTTTTCACCTGGAAGAGAAAACAAATCTACGATCCGACCAATTTGTCCTATCGAAACGTCTGGTGCCTGCAGTTTCACTTTCTGGCCGAACCTTACATATTAGAAATGCAAGAGAGATAGCAGTCTACACTCTTAGTGGACGGTGCATACACAGAAGTTTTTTGGATCCGGGAACTGACGGGCAGAATATCTCACTTGACCATCTTTCAACAGGTAGCTACATAATCAGATTAAAGGGAGTTAAGCGGACAAAAACATCGCGGATCACTCTTTACTGAACTGGTTATTACTCCGCAATTATATATGCATAAGAGAGTGTTTGAGTTTCATTACTTTTTTTTAAGGCTCCAGCGCTAAGAAGCGCTGTTTCAAAAACAATTGGGGCCTTCAGCCCCACACTGGCTCCAATATTCGCGCTTTCGCCGGGGAAGGGCCAAAACTCGAGGACTCGAACAATTGGCACCGGGAAAGGACCGGCGAGAGCGCTCATTCGCAAGTGATTGGGGCGGATTTGTACCCGATAGTTTTTTTTAGGAGCTTACTGCCGTGCGCCCTGTGAAATAGATGGAGAAAATTTTTTTGCAAGTTTAATTGCCGGAGTAATAAGATAAATGCCGGATATTCTGTTTAGAGTATCCGGCTTAATATGTCATTACCATCTATTTTTCAATTACCCGTGTAAAAATCTTCGAATTGCCCGCTTACGTTTTCGGGAGCAGTCGAAGTGTTCTTAAACTGTAAAGATGAAAATGTCTTGGGTGGTTGCCGCAGGGGGCACCGGTTCATTTTAGGCTGCCTGCAAAATGCGCAGAATGCGGGATTTTTGGGGGAAATTGTAAATCGGAATTGTTCACCACCGACCGTGGGATGCCCGGAAACAATTTGATCAGTATTAAACCCCCGTCCTCTAAACTTAAACCTTGCGTCAGCAATTAAAATGCACGATTTTGAATAAGTAAGCATCATTTAAAAGATTATGAACAGATAAGCTGGAGTACAAGAAGTGTGTGACAAGGTGATTAGCAGTTTTTTCTTTCTCATATTCATGACATCGCGACTCTGTGGAGCAGATTTCTTTTCATATATCCCTTCCACAGATTTGCAAAGAAACGGAACAATGCGTGTCGAAGCTACCTTTGAAACAGATCCTTCGCTCTGGGCTAACTGGTTTGATGTAGATGAGGTTGCACGAAAAAGGCTTGTGCACAGTGGAGAAATGACATCTCAGAACTGGAGCATCGGTATCGGAAAAGGAAGTCAGATATTCTCTTTTCAGGGGGAATTCGGAGAAGCTATCCCCCCACAGAACCATCCCGGCGCACCATGGATAGATGAGGTTGTTCAGATCGTTGCGGTCAACAGACATCTCAATAACAGACGTGTAACCAGAACGATAGAGACGTATTACAAGGATTCTTTGGGAAACGATATGATCAGGGCAACCAGCTGCAGAGACAGCGCGTGGTTTGTTCATCAGGCCGGAGCATACCAACGGGATACGGTACTGCTTGATAACACTTTTTATTCACCAATTTTAGCGGACTACCAGGACAATAACACCTATGGTACTGTATGCTGGCCTCAACAGGCACATGCTCACTCGATCTTTACTTCAGATTTGCTCTATTGGCAAAGGATCAGAGATTGTGGCTCAGGTATAATAGAAATCACCTATGCAATCTATAACTATGGCGAAACAATTGTCGATTATCTGAATCTACCGTGGGGAGGCGTAAGAGAAAGCACTTTGCCTGTCCATATTCTTTCTAAACCAGATGGCAGCTGGGAAGCGAAAGACGGAAGATTTGGTGATGGACTTCTGGAAAATCTCAGCAACACTGGTGGATGGGCACTCTTTGCACAAAACGAGAATCCTGATGCACTGGCCCTTTCCTATGTTTTTGGAAGGGATAAACATTTGGGGAAAGCGGGCTATGAAGCACAGTGGGCGGCTTCGCGCTGGAGGTACGGAAGGGGAGCTCCGCTTGCGATCTATCCGGGAATGGAGAATAGGGATTTTTTTGTAGGGGTTGTTAATCCACGTATTGAGATTAGGAAAGGGGAAATGTTTTATTGGAGGTGGTTTGCGGTTGTCGGAAAACTGGATAGCGTTATTGCCGAATCCAACATGCTTGCAGATTCAGTTGATTACGGACTCCTTTCTTTTAGAGTGTCAGAGGCGGAAAAAATACCTGTCTATTATGATGGGCAAAGCTATTCGACGAAAGGAGTGGGTACCAGAATCGGAGAGCTTTATGATCGTCCAGTCCACGGAGCTGCTCCGGTATTTGTGATGGAAAACAAAACGGATAACAGCATAACACTCACACAAAATCCCAATGAGTTTAACGACTCTCTTCTGCTGGGCATCGGGATGGTCTATCGCCCTTACCTTTCACGGTATCGCTGTACTGCGCTGCTTGGATTTGGCAGTGAAAAACAGATGAGAGCACTTCAGAATACTACTACTGTTAAAAGTAAAATAAACAAAGATGTATTTAGTACACCTGAAGTATACAGTCACAAACAGAGAATAGTTTTTAATCCTCCGGATGGCACAAAGAGTATCACTGTTCATAATCTTCGGGGGCAACTGATAAAAAAATTTACAGAACCATTTGCAACTACATTCTCCTGGAAATACACAGGGACTTCATCTGTGCTGCTTGTCAGGTTAGTATCAGAAAACAGAACTGTCAGCAGGAGAGTATTTGTTATGAGGTAAGTAAGACCTATCAGTACTTTGAAACTTAGCTGATATTTGTAAATGGTGAGTGCGGGAGGGTGTCCGGTTCCTAAAGCGGTTCAAGTCTAAAATTCTGTAGTAAAAAGTACTAAGATAAGCTGCTGAGAGCAACAGAACACTCGTAGATAGGGCTGGTTTTTCTTTTATTGTGTACAACGAGCAGTTAAATTATTGACCTTTCAGTGCTTCCTCTATAGCCTTAATCACCTTCGGAGCAAGTGGTTCTGTTCGGCTGCCAAAACGGGTTATTACTGTCCCATCTCTTGATATCAGAAACTTGTTGAAATTCCAGGTGATTCGTCCTGCAACATTCTTGTTTGTCTCTTTGGAGGTAAGAAAGGTATACAAAGGATGCTGTTTTTCACCTCTTTTTACGGATATTTTGGAAAACAGAGGAAATGTTACACCGAAATTTACACGGCAAAACTCAAGAATCTCTTCATTTGTTCCGGGCTCCTGGTTTTTAAAATCATTAGAGGGAAATCCAAGAATATAAAACCCCTCATCTTTGTATTTTTCATAGAGTTTTTGAAGTCCATCATACTGCTTTGTAAAGCCGCATTTACTTGCCACATTAACAATCAGAAGAACTTTTCCTTCATAGGGCCTTAAGGTAGTTTCTTCACCGGTTATTGTGGTAACCGGAATATCGTATATCGATTGCATACTCGTTTCTCCTTTTTGATCTGAAATACCTGCTTCGCTTAGTATTAGAGCAAAAATTATTCTTATTACAGGCCTTGGCCGCATCCGCCCCGGGTGTACCCTGAAAAATCCATAATTGTCTTTTTTTTATTTGGTTGTAGTATAGGCGAAGGTGTTAACCCCCCACATTGGTATTGCCGAGTATAGGGGCGTGTAGGGGGCACCAAAGATAGTCTTGCCAAACATTGGGAAAAGAAGGAAATCACACTGCTGCTAATTAATCCGAATAAAAAACCTGGATGTTCAGGGAGAGCGGAATCGTGATATCGGTGGCTATATAATACTCCTTCCTTTCCCCATATCACAAATGCCAGTGTTTTCCCCCTGAATAACATTCACTTTTATATACAGCCGGTGTATAGGAAAAATCTTTCAGAGGGGCTAAGAAAAGAGCATCAGCCCGAGAAAAAACAGAATTGGGACCACAAATTGCGACCTCTGAAACCGCACCATCAGGATAAACAAAAAGATAGTAGGTTTGAATGGATTGATATCCCGCCAGCCTTGATTATAAGATTAAAAAGATTGGCAGCTGAATAACCCGAGTCACAAAATAGAAAACAGGAGGTGCATACATGAAAAGAAACCATTTTTTGCAGTTGAAAATGTCATTAACATTAGTGGCGGTATTCTTTTTTTTGACGGGCTGCGGTCTTTCATGGTCGGCCAGGGTCGAAGGTGAAATGGGATCACCACCATCTAAGAGAGCTTCAGGTTCAAATAATTACAGAAATGCTCCCAAAATACCTCCAGGACATATGCCACCTCCGGGCAAGTGCCGTATCTGGTGTCCTGATACCCCTCCCGGCAGACAGCCACCACCAGGGGATTGCAGGGAACTGAGGAGAAAAGTACCTGCCGGGGCATGGCTTATTGAAGGATGAAAAAAGTGTCTGCAATAGGCCTGAGAATGAAGTACACCGGTAACACAGGCTTGACAGTAACCTTAAGCATTCACGTTTGACAAAATCTGCCGCTTTACTTTCAAAGCGGCTTTTTTTTAATGTAGTTGGATTTTACAGCAGTTTTTAACAAATGGGTTACGCTTATCAGTAATTTTCAGTTTTTGTATAATACCGCATTCAGGCTCTCCTGATTTATATTGTAAATTGTTTGGTATGAGTCAGTCTTAAAAATCAAAAAAGCGATAGAATATGCAAAATGTAATCACTCCAGATCCGGTTAAGCACTTTGGATTCCAACAGTGCAATGGTTGCAGAATGACTCCATGTGTCAGCCTCAGGTTCGCAACTGCACAAGAAGGCTCTTACACCTTTGTTCATAGACTTTACTACGGGTATTCCAATTGTCCTCTTGGGGAGGGGACTACAGAGGAAGTAGTGTGGTATCTTCAGCAGATTCCTTCATATAAGGTGATAGATCATTATAATGATATCTGTTTTTATCTGACTGAAAATGAATATCTTAACAACCGACCAGAACATCATTTACAGGGTATTAATGATATTTATGGATACATCGCTTTTATAATTCAACTTCTTGACAATAATATTATTGCGGCTATTGGTATTCCTCACGGTTATGAAAAAAATGAGAAACTAAAAAGATGGTTTAACGCCAATAAAGCTCAACAGAGCATTGAAGATGGGTCTATAGATGAGCTAATAGATCTTGATTCTCCCGCTTTGACAGATGAACTCGCCGTAGAGAAAAAACCAGAAATATCTCTGACAAATCCACGCTGGGAACATATTGATGAAATAAAACTCAACAATTCTCCCAATGTAGCAAATCTGGGCGATAATATCCTCCTAAAGGTTTCTGTAACTGGTCTGCCAAACGGTGCTGGAATGGAGTTTTTTATCTATGATGTAAGCGGTGACACCCCAAGACGCATTGCCATTGTGGACGGCAAAAACAAAAACGGTACAGGAACTGCAGAGTGGGTTATAGATGTGGCCGGGGTAGATGAATACAGCAAGTTGCAACTGGAATTTGAGGCTAAGGCCAGGAGTAAATACAGCGAAAAGTGTGATATAAAAATTAGAAGTTTCGAGTTCGTGTTTAGTTTTTGATGAGTTTTTTTTCAGGAGTGGGAACGGTTCTCTTAATACTCCCGGGGACATATCGGAGGATAATTGCTGTTTGATCCGGTTTGCCCTGGGCTGTTGGGAGAAGAGGATTGATCTAAGTTTTCTGTTAGCTTGCAAGGCTAAATATAACAGCGGATTCTATATACGAAATGTAAGATAGAGATGGAAAATGTAAAACAGGTAAAGCTGCAGGTGTTTTTGGTTTTTGTCCTGATATTCTGTACCATCAGTATTAATGCTACAAATAAGGTTGGGGCAGGCTATTGCGATCAGTACTCCTTAAAGGTGTTGATGGGTGCAGATATGGTTGATGATGAATCAGTGGTCTGCTGTAAAGAGCTTTTTGGGGATGAAAACCAGTTGCTGTATTGTTATGTAAATGGAGTGTTGAGTGTATACACTGTTGGAGATGGGCATGAGCTTATCTTTGATACAGTTGTGTACAAAAATCACGAGGAGATTATAGATGTTACTATAAAGAGAGCAAACGTTCCTGAAATGTCGGGTTTTCATGTTATCTCAATAGTCGTACAGTTGGATTATGATCGGGATTATTTTATGCATGTGGTGAATAAAAATGGAGCATCTGCATTGTTTTTTAATAAAAAATCATTTGGGCCTGATGGTTTTTTTAATTATATACCTGTAGTAATGAATGACAGTACTATAATTTTTAGGGGAGAGTGCGAATTTCCCGATGGGTGTCCCGGTTTCCAAGAGGAAATCGGATATTTATACAAACAAGGTGTTTTTACAAAATACTACAATGACAGATGATGAAATGTTTTCTGGGCATTAAGGCTGATCGAAACTGTCAATTTATGTTGTTGGCTATAACACCTGTTGATATAAACAGCTCCTTGATCTACAACCCGAAAAAGAAATCTATTACCCTGGTATGGATTACCCTTACAAAAGTTGGTTATCCCTGTATTATGGCCAGATTTTAGGAATTCAGGGTTGGATTATTTATTGATAACCGAATTTTGAGTGTCGATGCTTTCGGTCTATCTGAAATAGAAACAGAGCTTAGTAAGGCTTGTCATTTTTCAGAGGCTGCTCAGAATTAAATCAGTCTTGTTAATAAGGCCTATTTTAATAAGAGGATTTGGAAGAATTGTGAAAAGATTTTTTTTTAGCATTTTTTTTTCTGATTTCATGCTTTCTATATGCAGGCAATCCAGTTATTAAAAACGGGGATTTTTATTTTGAAAACAGTAGCTATACAGAAGCACTCTATTTCTACAACGAATACCTCCGGGATAATCCTGACGATGCAGAGGTGATTTTTAGAAAAGGAAAGTGTTTGTTTTTTCTGCAACAGTATAGCAGTGCTCTGGACTCTTTTTATCTTGCTTCAAGGCTTCAGAAGAAAAACAATACAGATCAGTTTGAATTAACAGGAATAGATTATTACATTGCAAAAAGTTTATTTCGATCTGGTGAGATTGATAAAAAAGTCATTTTAATAATAGAAAATTCCACTGATACACTGTTAGCTGAAAGCCGCTATTTTATGGCGCGGGTTATGGATCACTATTTTTTCTCCGACAACCAAAAAACTAAATACGCCTATGATGATGAGACAATAATTGAAGTCTATACAAAAGTTCTTGAAATCTTTCCATTACATGAAGGGGCAAAAAAAAGAATACAGGAAATTATGGAAGGAAAAAGGCAACCTCAATAGCAGGCGTTTATGGCACACTCTAAAATGAATAAAAAAAGATATTTAGTTTTATCCTGTATTATTGGACTGGTCTCTTCATTTAGTATTATTTCAGGTGAGAAGACCGATTCACAAGCACAGCTTACAGACAAGCAGATCATTGATTTAGTTCTGAACCTCACTTCTGTTGAACTTGACACACTCCGGTTTTGCAACAATGTGGGAACAGACCCTGAAGACTCAACGGTTGGACAGTACCTGGCAGGTTTCTGGGAAATGCACACGAACCGTATCGGTACAAATTTCCTGCGGGTTGAAAAAGAGCCTATGACTGGCAAACAGGCTGAAGAGTTGTTTGATAATGATTCTGGAACAGAGCGCAAAGCAATGGAAGGGTTATCCGGTGATGAGCAGCTTTGGCTTGTTGATTTTTATGTATGCAGAGAAAATGGTGAGGAACAATGGTGCTGGGGTATTCGTTTTCTGGTCAGACAGGCAGATAAATCAGTTGTTAGGGAAGCCGTGTGGTGTATAGGAGCGGGGTAAGCTCTGAATTGTATTTGAATTAACAGGGGCGAAAATGTTGCCCGATATTGTAATTAACCGTGTGAGTTAATCAAAACATAAACATCTGTTTAACCCAATATCGAAGTCATCGAATAAATGGAAAAAGTTTTGCAAACAGTCTGTCTAACACTGATTTTTTTGAGTTTTTCTGTCTCCGGAAAATGTGATGCAGAAAAATTTGTTGGGAATTGGGAAACTGTGGAATTGATTGAAGTTGATGAAGGAGAGCCCTGGCCTTGTCAAACTGAAGTCAGCTATCCAAAAAAACTAAAGATTTACTGTGAAAACAATAAATTGAAAATGTTAATGGAAACACAATTCGGTTCAAAGGGCAATCTGGCCTATATTGTAGATAATAACGGAAATGATATCATATTTACAGCGCCATTTTTACAGACTAAGGATTCGCTCTCTTTTTCAGTTAAACATCACATTAAGATTTTTAATGACACATTACACGGCAGTACTTACGGGCGTGTGCGGCTTTTTGAATGGAGGGCACTGAGGAATGACAGGTAAAAGAGGCGCAAAGTACAATTCAGTAATTTGTCATCATCAATAGTAATCAGGATCCTTAACTCACTCTTCACCTCTCCGACACTCTACTCTTTAGGTCCTCATATGTTAAAGTATTCACACTCACATTGTGCAAATATGTCAAATCGGGGCAAATACTTACCCTCTGCGGCGTTTTCAGAAGCTTGCACAAATTAGGTATGAATAAATGCATTTCATTTTGTGTCAAATCTCGCATTACTCCGGTTTTGTGTTAGTAGATGAATGAGTAGAACCCTTACCCTACTTTTGAGAATACACTAATTTAAAGAGTATTTAAAGTAAATTAAATTTGATCCACACAAAAAAATTTGCTGTACTCAGAAGCCATCAATTAGTTTACAGGAGGAACTTTGAAGCCTTCTGTTTAATTTGACATAAGAATAAGGCGGTATATATGATTGAATTCAAGGGGTACTGTATCGGTGTGATGATTCTGATTTCTTTATGTTCTGGTTTGTATTCACAGGAAGCCGGTCGTCTTCCTGTAGTAATTCGTGATAACCGCACCAGGCTAACCCTGCAGTCCGCTCAGGTATGTATCGAAAATTTTGATAAATGTCACTGGGCCGATAGTAACGGAACAATTACATTTCATAATCTTCAGCCTGGTCTTTACACTCTCATTTCCTGGGCTCAGGGCTACGATACGCTTATTACACCAAATATTGAGATAAGACCGGGGCTAAACAGGGTCGAATATGTTGATCTTGTGAGAAGCAGACAAATTCATCAACTTGATGACATTGTAATAAGTGAGAGAGTGATTACTCAGAGAAAGACGGAACATACAGCTTCGGTGACAACGATGAGTAATTACGAACTTACAAATATCGCCGGTACGGGCAATGATATAAATAGGGTTCTCTCCGTACATCCTTCAACAGTTCAGGCCTTAAGTGATGAGTTTGACAACAACCTCTTTGTTCGGGGTGGTCAATCCCGGGAGAATGTATACCTTGTTGACGGGATACCGTTTGATAATATCTCCCATTTCTCAGCTGCAGGTAATTCGGGAGGAGCAATCGGTTTTTTAAACAGCAGTCTGGTGCAGAATCTCGATTTTTATTCCGGTGGTTTCCCTGCAAGAATGCCTTCCCGTATTTCATCTGTAATAGACCTGAATCTTCGAAACGGTTCATTTGCGGAGAGAAAACATAACATTGACCTTAACATGTCCGGTGTTGGTTTGACAACTGAAGGCCCTATGTTCGACTCCAGGGCATCTTATCTGGCAAGCATGCGCTTGGTGGACCTGCGTATGCTTGAACCGTTTTTGACCACTGGAGGGGTTCCCAGATTTGGAGATTTTCAACTCAAAACCGTTTTCATTCCTGCCCATAACCAAACAATAAGTCTGACCGCGATTGGAGCTTTTGATCATTACATTCATGATACGGAAACGATGTTGCACATAGACACCAAGCCACAGTATGAGTATGATGAATATCTTTTTCAGGGCGGAGGAGGTGTGGCCTGGGATATCGGTGGGGATAAGGCGCGCAATGTGATGCGTCTTTCCGGTACTGCGCGGGCAGAAGAATCGCAGGTTAATTTTACCTCTTTTTCCGATCCTCTGGAATGGGAGAGCACAACCAATATCACACAATGGAACGAAAACGAACTCGATACAGATTTTATCGTTGATATTGGCGATACACTCATGATCCGGACCAGTAGATACAAGGGAAAGCAAATTGAAGGAACAATGGATCGGCGGTGGCGTATGAATTTCACCAACGATTTATCTTTGTACGTTGGAGAACAGGACCAGATCAATGCTGGGTTATTTACCAGTTATGAACATATGTATATAAAAGAAGAGAAGGGGCTTTATCAGGAGTCTATAGAAGTTTATTTTCCCGATGGTATTACCCCTTCAGTTATTCCCGGTTCTTTTAATAACAATACTATTCCATACTCAGCGGATTCCTCTCTTGGCTTTATTAATTCAGGAGGTTATTTAGAGTATATATTTCAAAGAGGCGCACTGAAAGGGGTTGCCGGATTACGCGGAGATTATTTCACGGTTTTTCAGGATTATGGTATTTCTCCGCGCCTTGGTGTTTCATTCAATACCAACTCCTGGGGGACATTTTTATTCAGCGGTGGACTGTACTATCAATTCCCAGCTGAATTCAGCAGTTTACTTCTCGAAATGATCGATCCATCACCCAACAGTGACACTGCAACTGCTCTGCTTGAGGATGTCAGGCTTCAAAGAAACTGGCAGGCAATACTTGGCTATGAGCGCCAGTTGGGAGATTCACATCTCCTGACAGCTGAAACCTATTATAAATACTATGACAGAGAATTTCTCCTTTTCCAGCCCGGAAGACGGTTATACCATACATTGGAGGAAGAGACCCTTAATCTTAAGTGGGATTTAGCCAATCCGGAGGGGAGAAAAAGAGCCTATGGGTTTGAGTTGTCTTTCAGGAAAGAACGGTTCGACGCATTCTACTATTCTCTCAACTATTCTCTCTCCAGAGTGGAGAATAAATATGTAAACAGAAAGTGGTATGATGATGAGTATTCGCTTCGCAATGTTCTGGGGATATCGGTTGGGAGTAATTTTTCGAAAAACCATGGGCTTTCAATGCGACTACAGCTCTCGGAGGGAAAGAAATATTCACCAATGGTTTTCGATCCGTTAATTGATTTCTGGTATTTTGAAGAAAACCAGTTTAACAGCAGACGGCTTGATCCTGTAATTTCAATCAATCTGCGCTACAGTTTCAGAACTTTTTTCGACTGGGGTAATGTAACTGGATATCTGGAGGTGTGGAATCTCACTAACTCAAAACCTGTGGTGAGAAGGAAAGTTGACTTTTTCTCTCCTTATTTGGATTTCAGAGCCAACGGTATTATTCCTGTAGCAGGTCTGAGTGTTGAATTCTGATAGAAATCTCTGATGTTTCAGATCTGATTATTTGATAAAAACACGCCCTGTATCATATGTTAAAATTCAGTCAGGGCTGCAGGGTCGTGCGATCAATGCCGCGCTGGAGAGTACAAAACTCTTCAGCGAAACATTTTTTCCCCATCTGCGAATATTGAGGCAAAACAAGGTGGGCTGTCACTCTGTGTGGCGGATATAATTCCTCTCAAAATTAACCGTGTAAATTACACCATCTTCCATTTTCTTAAAAAAGATCATAATTTTTTCTCTCCTTAGGCGTATATTTGTTCAGTTTTATCTAAAATCAACTACTTACCTTTGGGAGTCCTACATATATGCGCCATACGGTTTCAGGTACGGAAGAGAAGATCCCCTCTGCACTTCAATCCCTTGTAAATGGCAGGGGAATAATCTATTACCAAAAAAGTGATCTTGATTCCTCCAGGAAATTCGGAGCAAGTTACCTTGTTCTCACTGAAAGATCACTGCTTACAGTATGCAGTGGAAATATCACAGCAGAATATCCTCTTGATCAGATCTGTGATATACGGATTGATGAGCTTGTGGGTGGGGGAAGGCTCTCAGTTGTATTGAAAGAGGGTACTTATCATCTTATCTACTACTCTAATCATAAAGTGCCCCATTTCGCTGATGCTTCAAAGTATATAATGGATTATGTGAATGGGATCGCCACAGAACATCCTGAAGAGCAGATGAAAACATTCTGCGCAAAGTGCCAATCTCCCATGCCAGATCCTAAAAGCAATTGTCCCCGATGTGTGCCCAGGCTCAAAGTTTTTTCCAGAATCATGTCTCTCTCATCCCCTTACAAAGGGAAAGTAATAGCGCTGATGATAGTGACAGCATTGGGAGTGCTGTTCCAGGTTTTGCCACCATATATAACCAAAAAAATTGTCGATGAAGTGATAGAGGGTGGTGATACCGGGAGGCTTTATCTTTACACCGGAGCAATGATCTCTGCGGGTTTGCTCTACTTCCTGATGAGATTGATCAATATCCATCTTACCTCCTGGATAAGTGCACGCATTGTAGGGGATCTGAGGAGCCGCCTTCATAGTGTGCTGCAGTATCTTAAGCTGAAATTTTTTGCAAAAAGAGAGCCCGGTGAAATAGTCGGAAGGGTAATGCATGATACAAGTGAACTTCTGCAGTTTTTGGTTGAAGGTGTTCCATACCTGCTTATAAACACTATTTCCTTTTTTGTGGTCGCCTTTATTCTTATTCGTATCAACTGGGTGCTTGCTCTCTTTATTTTCCTCCCCGTACCTCTTCTTGTCTTTGGTTCAGGCTGGTTTTGGAAAAAGTTACACCCCTTGTTTCTGCGTCAGGGGACGGTAATCGGACATATGCATTCGGTTTTGAATGAATCATTCTACGGGTTGCGTGTAATCAAGGCGTTTTCACAGGAGAAGCGTCGAATAGGGATGTTTGATTCAGTAAACCAGCGTCTGGCAAAAACTGAAATGAAAACATTCAGAATTTTCGGCAGTTTCAATGAGTTTATGTTTGCTATAATGGCTCTGGGAGTTGCACTTGTATGGTTCTTTGCCGTACATATGATTGTGGGGGAGAATTCAAATATGACCCTTGGGGATTTGCTTGCTTTTGTGGGTTATATATGGTTGTTCTATGGTCCACTTCAGTATTTCTCTGTTATTCTTAACTGGATGACACACGCTTTCTCAGGAGCGGAGAGGATATTTGAAATAATCGACTCAAGCCCCGAAAGTCATGATCATCCCGAGGCTGTGACTCTTCCCCAAATTAAGGGACATATAGAATTCCGTGATGTCCATTTCAGTTATGAGCGTGGAAAGCAGGTCATAAAGGGGATAAATCTTGACATCAAGCCTGGTGAGGTGATTGGATTGGTGGGAAGATCCGGTGCCGGAAAGAGTACTATAATAAATCTTTTAAGCAGGTTTTACGAACCGGATTCCGGAGAGGTTTTTCTTGATGGTTTACCAGTTGAGAAGATCAAGTTGGAGCAGCTCAGAAAAAGCATGGGAATAGTGCTTCAGGATCCCTTTCTTTTCAATACCACCATTGCAGAGAATATCGCCTACGGGCTTCATGACGTCTCATTTAAAGATGTGGTAGAGGCTGCAAGAGCCGCACATGCACATGAATTTATAATCAAAAAACCAGATGGCTACGACACTGTTGTGGGTAATGGTACCGGAGGGCTCTCCGGAGGTGAAAGACAGAGAATCGCCATAGCCAGAGCAATACTTCATAATCCACCGATTCTTATCCTCGATGAGGCAACCTCTGCGGTTGATGCCACAACGGAGATGAAAATCCAGGAGGCAATATCGGGATTGGTGAAGGGACGAACCACTATTGCTATCGCTCACCGTCTCTCAACTCTGAGGAATGCCGACAGGCTGGTAGTGATCGACAATGGTGTTATAGTTGAAATCGGTACACATGATGAACTTATGAACAGGGGAGGAATATATGCACAGATGGCAGATTCCTACTCCAAGATGAATACATTGCAATCCGTTGTATGGGGAGGATAATTCCGGTTATGAATCAAATCAGTCTTAGAAAGAAAAATGATCAGGTGTTTGCAGTAACAGACAAGGGTGAAGAGGTTGAGGTGACGATAGTCTGGGCAAGGCCCTCCAGTGGATCCAACAGGGAAATCTCTGTTCTGGGATCCGATGGGGAGATAGCCTTTCTTGAAGGATTGCATCACCTGGATGAATTTTCCAGAACTGTTGCTATGGAAGAATTATCTGTCAGGTATTTTAAACCAAAGATAAATAAGATAATAAAAACCGATGTCTATATCGGGAACCGGTACTTTCATGTGGAAACTGATAGCGGTGTGAGAGAGTTTGTAATAAAAAATCCCTACATGGATATAAAAAGGGTGGATGAGGATGGGATGCAGATAAGTGATGTGGCAGGGAATCTGTATCTGATTCCATCGTTTGCTGCTCTTGATAAAAAATCCAAACTGCATCTGGAAAAAGTGATTTGAAAATTTCGGTGTTAAAAGTCCGATATTCTCCCGAACCGGTGAAATTGCTGGTTCGGCTTTTTTTATTTTAATGCTTCTGTTAAAGATTCTTATCTGTATTTTCATGACTCCCGATATCATTCCTTAAGTGATAACTATTTATAATAGCATTGGTACGATTGTTGCATCATATCTGGGGGAGTAAATATTTTATTTTTTTATGCTAAGTTCTGCAGGTAATACGATTAAACCGGTGTTTTGAGAAAGGTGAATGGGGGTAAGATTATGGGAACATTGGCAAGGATACTCACGGTTATTGGTGCAATAACCGTTATACTGATTTTAATTTTTGTTGCGATCGGTATTTATACCCGTGCAACCCGCGCCAGAGTCCCATCCAGAACCGTTCTGGAGATTGATTTCGGCAAGGGGCTTGTGGAGCAGGCCCCTCGTGGTCTGGCAGAAAGAATCGGTCGGGAGGAGAGACTCGTAATTAAGGATTTGGTCAGGGCACTGGACTATGCTTCCCGTGATGACAGGGTTAAAGGAGTTGTAGCCCGGCTTGATGGATCACCCTTTCCGTATGCTGATGTTCAGGAGATCCGCGATGCGGTTGCCAGGTTCAGGATGTCAGGAAAGCCGGCAGTTGCTTATGCCGAAACTTTCGGGGAAGCGCAGCCCGGTAACAGCAGTTACTATCTGGCTACAGCGTTCGATTCTGTTTTTCTTCAACCATCGGGGGATTTGAACCTCACCGGGCTTATCTCTCAAAGCCCTTTTCTCAGGCGCACCATGGAAAAGCTGGATGTAGAGCCGCAGCTTGGGGCCAGGGAGGAATTTAAAACCGCTAAAAATCTCTTTACAGAAGATGGGTACACCGAGCAGCACAGGGAAGTTAACCAGACCATTATTGACTCTGTTCTGGGATCCATGGTCAGGGATATAGCGCGGGCCCGCAACATTGAGGAGGGTAGCGTTAGAGAGTTGATATCTCAGGGTCCCTACAATGCCCGGCAGGCTTTGGAGAACGGTCTTGTAGACGGGTTAAAATACAGGGATGAAATATTTGATCTTATGCGTCAGAGGGCTGGTGATGATTCAAGATTTTTATACGTAAACAGGTATATTCAAAGGCTCAGACCGGAAACAAGACGGGGGCGGGCTGTTGCGTTAATCTATGCCCAGGGAACTGTAGCGAGGGGGAGAAGCAGATATAATCCCATGAGCGGGGAGCGGGTTATGGGGGCCCAGACCATTTCTGCTGCGATAAGGGCAGCGGTAAGGGACAACAATGTTGGTGCAATTGTTCTTCGGATAAACAGCCCGGGAGGATCTTATGTCGGGTCTGATATAATATGGAGAGAGATCAGTAACGCAAGGGAGGCTGGTATTCCGGTTATCGCTTCCATGGGAGCGGTTGCAGGATCGGGGGGGTATTTTATCGCCATGAACTCCGACCGGATAATCGCTCAGCCTTCCACCATAACAGGCTCTATTGGAGTGGTGGCTGGAAAGTTCGACGCCAGGGGTTTGTATAACAAATTTGGAATAACTTTCGATGATGTAACAACCGATCCCAATGCAACTATTTGGTCACTTGTACATCAGTACACCGATGAGCAGTGGGAGCAGATCCAATCATGGCTCGACAACATATATGATGACTTTGTCAGTAAGGTTGCAGCCGGTAGAGATATGGAAAGAGAGAGGGTACTTGAGATTGCCCGTGGCAGAATCTACACCGGAACGGAAGCCCTTGAGATTGGGCTCGTTGATTCAATTGGTGGTTTTCCCCTTGCAATCAATGAAGCGAAAAGGTTTATGGATATTCCGGAAGAAGAGCCTGTTCGTATAAAGATATTTCCTAAAAGACGTACATTGTGGGAACAGCTTACAGCCAGACCACCTGAAAGCAGTGAGGATGTAAACTGTGTACGCCACTATGATATTCCGGTAACTTCACTTAAACAGTTCATGCGAACAATGCAAAAACTCGGCATTTTCTCCCAAAGGGGAATTCTCTCAATGGAGGAGCCGACACTTTATTAGGCAGGCAATTTACCAGATAATAAAATAAGAGAAGATAGGTATAAACTAAATACCTATCTTCTCTTTTAACGCTTCTGGTGTGAAAGGTTTTACAATGTAGTTATTGGCGCCGGCTTTAAGGGCTTCAACAACTCTTGATTTCTCAGACTCAGATGTACACATGAAAATCTTGACCTGTTTATATGCAGGATCCTGGCGGACTTTTTTTAAAAATGTGATCCCATCCATAACGGGCATATTCCAGTCAAGAAGAATAAGATCAACAGGCATATTGCTTTTGAGCTTCCCAAGTGCCTCTTCTCCATCTCCAGCTTCTATTACGTCGCTTATCCCCAAAGAAGTAATCTGAGTTTTTTGAATCCTGCGCATAGTAACCGAATCATCAACAAGTAGTACTTTCATCAATAAAACTCCTTATTTTTTTGTTTTCAGCGAAACTTCCATGGTAAAGGGGCCCAAAGCACTTGAAAACGGAACTATTATAGTTGGAGCACCACTTTGTCCTGTAAGCACATGACTTCCAATAACAATATTGGGCAATGATATCGACAGATTAAGCCCGTCAAGATCACGTTTTGCAAAGCCGGCTATTATATTTGCGATTTCTCCGATTGCATCAGAGAGGTCGGGACCCGGTTTAGTTATCTCGATCCCTATCATGCTGGAGACCGCTTTGAGCGCAACATTTTCTGGAAAGCAAAGTGAGATTGCACCCTGAGCATCTCCGGAAAGCCCAATGACACCAGAGATATCATATTTCGGTGGAGGATCTTTTTTTAGCTGAGGCTGCCCGGGGGTAATATCCACGAAAATCATCGTCTTAAAACAGGTGATTGTAGAGTGTATGAAGGGGTTTACATATGCTACGTTCATAGAGTTTCTCCTATGTTTATATTGCTCTGAGTTGCATTATGTCATTGGTAGTGTTCATTGCCAGTATCAGCTCTGATCGTTCTACTTCATACTCAGCCTGCTTTATGTATTCGGATAAAGAGTCGGGAGTTATCTGAAGGTGATTGATAACATTTTTATCGCCTTCGCTTATAAAACCCTCAAAACATTCCATTCCTGAGTTACAGAGAATATATTCTGTAAAATTCGCCGCGGAAACTATTGACTTGTGATTGACCGGTGCTTTGTGAGGCATGTGATGAAAACGGACTCCGCTTGTGACAAGCGGATTGGTTTTCCAGACTTCAAGCAGTGCAGCTCCTACAGCAGCGTGAGTTTCGTAGGGGGCGATTAATTTTTCCGCTTCAAGAAAGGTCATCTTTTTATCAAAGGAGTATTGTATAATAGTTTCAAATTCATCATGGAAAAACTGATCATAAATCAAAATACCTATGTCATGAAGCAGTCCTGAGAGAAAAAGAGCCTGTCTCTCTTCGTTGGAAAAATCGAGTTCGCTAACCTTTGCAATTGTACTGTTAAGGAATGCAGAGGTGAGTGAGTGGCGCCAGAACTGTCTGTAGTCAAGGATGTTTGAATTACCTGAAAACTTTTTTACAACTGTTATGGCCAGTGCAATATGTCCAACCTCATTGAATCCGATTCTTGTAATCGCAAGAGGTATAGATGTTATGCGCTGGGATGAGCTGTAAAAGGAAGAGTTCGCGATTCTAAGTATTTTGCTTGTCAAAGCAGGGTCCTGCTCGATGATTCTTGCAAGCATCTTTACATTGCTGTCATCATCATTAATCATTGCCTGTATGCGAAGAACTACTTCTGGTAGAGTCGGAAGTTCGTTTATTTCAGAAAGACGCTGAAGGATGTTCATAGATTCCGGTCTGCCTCCAATTGTTTTGATACTTTTTAGTATATCATTCTTACGACTAACGAGTCAACGGAAAATTAGGTGGTTTTTTTCACGTCTGAATTAGCGGTAAAGAACCTATTATTTAAATAGTTTCAGTGTTTTGAATATCAGAAGGGGACGTCTGGCAACAGTTTTTGTGAAGATTTTTACGTAATTGATATTGTTGGGATCCTCTTTTGAGAAAGAATGTGCGATTTTGTCAAGAAATGAATCGTCAAGCCCTCTGACAAATTCCTTCAGTGAAAATGAGCGATCCTGTTGTTTACCAAAACCTCTTTTCCACTGTTTCTCATAATTTTTAAGGTGTGGATAGTTTACACCATTCTCCGTTATTGCTTCTGCGGCGATTTGCCCAGCAAGTTTTCCGGCATAAAGTCCGTAGGCGATTCCCGCTCCGTTGAGACAGTTTACCTGTCGTGCGGCATCACCAACCAGCATAGCACCATCCCTGACAAGTGGTCTGAGCCATTTAGCAACCGGAACACCTCCGCAGTGTAGTTTTGAAACTTTTGCTCCCGGCAATTCCCTGTCAATGAATTGCATCAATAATTCACGTGCTTTCCCGGCTTCACTGTATGTACCGGAGATCCCAAGTCCCACATTCGCTTCACCCTTCATTCTCGGAAAGATCCATGCATATCCCCCGGGCGAGACTTCTTTGCCTGTATAAAAGAGGCAGCTTGATTTCTCCAAAAGTGGAGAAGTAACCCTGGCAAAAGCACATGTCTCTATATCTTCATCTTTTAAAACAGTGTCCCATCCAAGGAAACGTGCAAGCCGGCTTTCAACACCATCTGCGATGATGAGGCAGCGGGCCTTGATGGGCTCAGAGGGTCCGGTAAGGATATAATTTCCCTCTTTATCTCTTTCCACAGAAGTAACGGGTGAAGAACAGCGAAGGTCTGCTCCGCAGGCAGCTGCATCATCGGCAAGGTCATTATCCATCAGTTCGCGGTCAAGAATGTGGCTTGTATCCATGGAGCCAATTGTAACCTTTATGCCTGAAGGTGAAATCATGGAAGCCGTTTTGATATCATTTTTAATCCATTTGCTTTTGGGATCCAGCGTTAGCACAAGCCCTCTGTTACCGATCCCTTCACCGCATCTGGCAGGATATCCCGGAGTGCTTTTACGTTCGAGAAGGCATACTTTTTTACCAAGTAGTGCTGCGCTTTTCGCTGCCATACACCCTGCAGGACCTGCGCCTGCTACAGCTATGTCGAATATTTCCATTGTATGATCCTGTTTTGTATCGAGAAGAGCGGTTAATTTTCCTGTGATAAAGCACCAAAGGGGCAAATCTGTATACATCTGGCACAGAAACTGCACTTTTCAACAGACCAGCAAAGCTTATCAGAAATATAAAGGGCATTACCGGAGCAGACACTTATACATGTTCCGCATTCATCACATTCTGAATTGATTTTAATTTCCATTCAGTCTCCTAAGAAGTCGTTGGGTGTCCCGGTGAATAGAATTACTGAGATTACAGCTTGGCAGTGCCAGAAGTTTTCTGCACACCTGTATGGCTTCATTTCTGTAGCCGCCGTCGTTGAGCATGTGTGCCTGTTTATTAAGAGTAACAATACCGTTAAAGTTCCCATGTGGGCTGTTCAGGTAGGATTGTGCTAACTTACCGTAAACATCAGCAGCTTTTCTGTACTCGCTCCTTTGTTCATGATATTTTGCCCTGCTCCAGTGAACAAATCTGCTCTCCGGAAATTCAGAGATCAGTTTTTCTATAACAGCGAGAGATTTTTCCTCCTGCTCCTCCTGGAGGTATACATCTACAAGGGAGAGCAGTGCGGCATGCCGGGTGAGGAGTGCGTTTTGTGCGCAGATTTCAAGCTGGTTTATGCCGCTTTGGCGGTCACCCGGATACCAGAATAAAACCCACCAGAAACGTCTTCTCAGTTCGGCCCTGCCAAAGTCGTAAAGGCCAAGAAAAAAGTTTACTTCTACATTTGTACTGTCCAGCTCCCGGGCGTTTTGTAATGTCCTGATACCTTCCATGCCGGTTCCGTAAGCGCTCCAGTATGAATTGTTTCTTAGGTAATAAGAGGCATGCATCGCCAGGGTAAATCCAAGAAGTGTCTGGGAGTAGGATGAGACGCCGTGTTTTTTCTCAAACTGAGTTATGGAGGTTCGTGCCCTTTCAAAAGATGAGAGGAACTGAACTGAATCAACAATCCGGTTGTAGTCCAGATCCCGCATCCCCAGAGCCGTAAAATGTAAAACCGGAGCCAGGATATTGTTGCTCTGCTCATTAATCACAGAATCGGTTTTACGGACAGCAAGATCAAAATCACTGTTGAGGACAATTGGTATAATTTCATCAATTAACTTTGACTGTTCATCATCAAATATTGCGGCATTTGCATTAAACAGAAGAAATGGGATAATCAGCAGAACTATTTTATTCATTTATATTAACCGGTAGAAGTGAAGGGTATACAATTCCATGACGCTTACGAAAATAGAGCCATGTGCTTAAAAATATAATAAAGCCCGCCACGATAAAAGCGGGAACGGCTGCTGCTGCTGCTCCCATACATACTGTTCCTCCAGCCTTATACGTTGATTCCATCAAAGAACGGGTCGGCTTTATTGAATAAAGAATATAGAAGGGAAGAGAGCATAGTGCGCAGATAAACGGGAGCAGATCGTTACCCGATATGGTGAGGAGCATGGTGATAAGGAGAAAGAGCATGGCGATAAGGTGAGCCTTTTTTTTGCCAAGGTATACCGCAGTAGTGATTTTTTTGTCCTCGGTGTCACCCGGGATGTCCGGAAGGGTCGAACTTATCGATCCGGCACACATTAACAAAATATAGGGTAAGGCTTTGTTGAGCATTTCCAGAGAAAAAATATCTCCGCCTGCAATATACCACCCGGCTGCAAAGGCAATCAAACCATACCCGGCAGCATTGGAGAGGAAATCCAAAAACGGTTTTCCGGAAAACCTAAATGGTTTACAGCTATAAAAATAACCGAGTAAGATGGTCATGCATGAAAGCAGTGCCAGTTTGTGATGATTTATGATTATAGGGGTAAAGATCGAAACAAAGGCACAGAAGAGGCAAAGTCCTTTAGCTGAACTGAGTGGGATATCACCCCTGACAAGGAGTGCAAAACCCTCGTTTTCCCTGTCAGCTTTAACATCTGCGATTTGGTTCAGGATGTAGACTGAAGCCACAGAGATAGAAAACAGCCCCATAAGCATCACACCTGAGAGGTCAAGGTGGATGAAAAAGCTGTTATTGTAGGAATATATGCCAAAAATCGTAAATCCCCAAACAGGGATTAACACAACTGGTCTGGTCAGGAAAATCAGATCAAGAATTTGTATGAAAAAGTTTTTGATATTCATTTTGATTTAAAAGTAGGGTATTCGATTCCAAAGCGCCATTTGTAGTAAAACCGGCTGAAAAAGAAAATCACAATAATCATTACTGCATACATCGGCACAAATATGGCGATAAACACACTGAGCAGAAAGACCGGCCATTTAAAGGAGTAAAAGGCAGACTCTTTTTTGGTGGTAATTGCAAAATTAAGGAAAAAAAAGAGGCTTATAGCAGATGGAACTGCCATAACCCAGTAGTTGTATTCCATGAAGAAAGAGAATAATAGTGCAAAAGCACACATCAGGGCTGCTGTTGAAGCTGTTTTTCTCTTTCCATAGCTCACACAGAATGTTTTTTTTCCTGTGATTTTATCCCCTTCTGCATCGGGAATCGTAGTAGCCAGAAAAACCGCTCCATTTGCAAATGCCGGGGCTAATGAAGAGATAAGGCCGGTTTTGATCAGATCTGGTGTAAGAATTTGATCTCCTTTTGCAACAAACCAGCCCACCAAAAAAGTAAGCATTCCATGTCCAAGGGCATTTGCAGCCACTCCGCCAATTGCTCTGTCCTTTAAACTGGCAGGGGGGAGGTTGTAGAGAACTCCCAAAATCAGGGCTAAAATGTTTAAAATCAGCATATCCACACCAATATGATATGCCAGGGTCAGCCCACCGGCGGCACATAACCCCGCCGTTATCCAGGCGCTTGGCAGGGATATGAGTTTCTGAGGAAGAATAAAGAGTTTTTTGTTTATTCGGTCGCTTTCGATGTCGGCGATCTGATTTACCACATAAATAAATGCCACTGAAAGTGAAAATGCTCCGATGGCTTTGAAAAGTTCTGCCATGGCAGGGTTAAAAGGGTTAAGAAATGATTGGCTTACAATGGCAGCATCATTACCGGTAACCCAACCCAGCAGAAGTATTGTCCAGACTGGTACCATTAGCGGAATTCTGAGTAAAAACAGCAGATCGAGAAGTTTTTTGATTTTTCCAGCCAATTTCGTTCCTGTGCACTGCCTGGTGTAGTGGTGTGATCAATTAGTATATAAAGATAAGAAATGGTAAGTCTATAATCCCATACTCTTTATTTAAGAATCAAATTATCTTTTTTGGGTGTATATTTATAATTGAGGTTAATAAAGAAAGGTATATTTTTGTAAATGTAACGTGATTGCATTATTTTTAATTTGACGATCTAAAATTCTTTGGCCAGGAAATATTTTTGAGAATAAACCTATTTAAAAAAAATAAATCCCATGCTGTTTTTCTGGTGTTCTCTATAATTCTTTTCTCTCATGCTGAATGGGAGGAGAGTCAATATTCAGGGATGGTCAGTGAGCTTTTCACCACTGCAGCATCATCTGCACTTAGTGCTGCGGATCTTGCAGTTAGCCATTCCGGTCCTTTCCTTTATAATCCCGGTAATCTTGCCAGACCTGATGCGGGCGGACTAACCATCACTTACTCTGATTTTTACAAATCTCTGTTTAATGCCTCCGGTCTGCACTATGTAACCCCTTTGGACCAAAATTCCGGTTTAGGTATCTCTCTTGCCTACCTATATATTCCCGGTATCGAGGATACCAGAAATCTCGAAGCCAATGAAACCATAATAATCGATGATCTGGAGCATTTCTCCGCCACTGACATCTGGTTTAGAGTAGGATATGGGAGCAGCCTAAGTTTGGGGGCAACCGATATTCTTTATGGCGCTGCAGTGAATCTTCGCAGAAGAAGATCTCAGGTCCTGACCGGTTATGGTATCGGGGTGGATGGGGGAGTGGTCGTGAATTATCAAGCAGGCACTTTTGGCGCTCTTGAGAATGTAATCATATCAGGTGGTGTGATGGCAGAGAATGTAACCGGCAGTTATCATCATTGGACATCTTCATACAAAGAATACACTCTGCCTCACGTTAGACTTAGCCTTGCAGTGAACTGGAACTGGGATGTACCTTTACCGGGCAGTATGCTGTTTGTGTATACATCTCCTGATATGTTGTCCAATGAGGGTATAAATTTTCATGATGGAGATGATGAGAATGATCCTGAGCAGATATATTTTAGAGAAGATCCGGCATTGATGCTGTTAAATGGCAGATATGGTCTGGAGTATGAGATTTTAAATACTCTTGCCATCAGGGCTGGACTGGACCAGAGAAATCTGAGTATGGGTGGGGGACTGAAGTTTTTCGATGGCAGGTTATCGACCGACTTTTCCTATATTCTTCACCATCTTTCAGGAAAATGGAAATTTAGCGTGACATATCAGTGGTTCTGATTATATATATATGTATAGATTGTTTTTTTTACCTTGATATTATAATTAATTATAATACCAAGGAGTCGAAATTTTCATAAAATCCAGGCACTCGGTTTTGCTCAGATCTTTTCAGGCAAAACGTTCATTACAGTGAGATAAATGATGATTCACCAGGACGAGCAAATAATTCTGATTGTAGATGACGATCAACTGCTTTGTAATGCAGTTGGAACTTACCTGAGTAAAGTCGGGTTCAAACCCGTGCTTGCAAACAACGGCAGGGAAGCATTACAGATTCTTGAACATACATCTGCCCAGTGTATTATTGCAGATCTGTATATGCCTTCGATGGATGGGCTTGAATTTCTTGAAATTCTTAAAAAAAGAAACAACACAGTTCCCGTAATATTGGCAACCGGGCGCCCCGATATAGAGTCTGCAATCAAAGCAATTCAGAGTGGGGCTTTTGACTATCTCATAAAGCCTTATCAGTTTGAAATCCTTAAACAGAAAATTGTTCAGGCTCTGAATGCCACAAGGCTTGTGCGGGAAAATTATGTTCTTAATGAACTTGCATCCCTGCATGACATAACCGGTAAGCTTACCACTACCCATGATATTGAAGAACTTCTTGATATTACCTTCGATTTCTGTCTTTCTACAGCAAAAGCTGAAAGCGGCTCTATTCAGCTCTATGAAAAAGAAAATGATGAGCTTGTTATCGTCCGGAAAAAAGGGATACAGACCGGTAATCCCCGTTCATCTCTAAGTAAAAATGATGAGTGGATCATCTCCAAATATGTTTTTAAAAGCGCCGTTCCTATACTTATTAGTGAAAACTCTGATCTGCCTCCTGATATGCACCTGGACAGAGGGGATATAGGCTCTGCGATCAGTGTCCCTTTGAAGGTAGGGCAGGAGGTGATTGGCGTTGTCAATCTTAACCGCAAATTGAACAGAGAGCCCTTTACGGCCGTTGACCTGAATATAGTTGACGTCCTTGCCTCACAGGCCAGTGTTGCCATTAACAATGCATTCCTCTACTCCTCTATCAATCAAAAACTCAGTGAGCTTTCTCTTGTAAGCAGTTATTCTGAACAGCTTATGGGCTTAGTTGATAAGAACGATGTTATAAAATGTCTGTTTGAAACTGTTAAAAAATATTTTGCCATAGATTTTATTGGCTTTCTGGTAATGCAGAAGCGTAACTATGAGTTTTTATACTGGTCACGGGGAGAAATTGAAGAAGAATCTGTACAGGACATACTGAAGAGAGTTATAGATGATTACAACAAAAATCCATCTGCAAAGGCTCAATATAAAAAAACAACTCAGCGAATGCTCTCCTTAAAGGACAACAGATCTTTCGAGATGTGTTATCCGTTTGCCTTCGAGCACCTGATTCCTGTGAGCTGGGAGGATTTTAAATTCGGAACTATGTTCTTTGCAGCATCGAATGAACTTGAAAACTGCTGCGAAAAAATACCTCTGCTATCAAGCCTTGTCAGTCAAACCCGTATCGCTCTTACAAACTCCAAGTTATATAATGATGTAAAAGAAAACTATATCCGCACTATAAAAGCTCTGGCTATTGCCGTTGATGCAAAAGATACTTATACTCACGGACATTCAGAAAATGTAATGATTATAGCGGGTGATATTGCCGCGGAAATGGGTTTGGATGAAAAGACTACCGGCATCATTCGGGATGCAGGGCTACTTCACGATATCGGAAAAATAGGTATTCCCGGCTATATCCTTAACAAACCGGGGCCTCTGACATATGAAGAGTTTAACGGTGTGATGAAAACGCACAGCTCTTTGGGGGCAAATATTGTCAAAGATGTACCATTCTTAAGTGATCTTTATTCCCTTATCCTCTACCATCATGAACACTATAACGGTGCCGGGTATCCAGAGGGCCTTAAAGGTGAAGAAATTCCATTGGGTGCGAGAATTCTTCATATAGCCGATGCTTATGAAGCAATGACCTCAAACAGACCATACAGAGACAGTCTGGGTGAGAAGGAAGCGGTGAAACGGCTCATGGAAGGATGCGGCAAGCAGTTTGATCCGGAAGTGGTGAAAGCTTTTTTGGTTGTTGCTGAAAAAAAAGGTTGGGTTAAAAAGGAAGATATTGAAAAAAATGAGAAAATTCTGCAATCCTGAAATGTAGGGTTTCCTTCCTATGTAATATTTCTGAAATTCGGTTCATAATTAATCTCTATTTACGGGTTGGGCTATGAAAAAAATATCAATCTTTGTAGTATCTCTTGTGTTTACATTTACAGTTTTTTGTTCAAAAAAGGATCCGGACTCTCAGGTGGCAATAGTTGTTAACGGTCAGGAGATTACAGCCGGAGAAATTCAATTATCTGCTGAAATGTTGAAAATGGAAATGGAAAGGTTAATGCAGGGTTCACCTTTCCAGGAATCTGCTCACTTTAGAACAAATGCAGCACAACAACTAATTGCAAATTTACTGATGGTGGAAAAGGCGATTGAAAATGACATAACTGCCGATTCTGCTTTGGTACAAGAGACTTTCAACAGAATGAAGTCTCAGTTTAGTTCCAGAGATGAATTTGTCAGGGAGCTTGAAAATATAGGAGAAACTGTCGAGAGTGTTTTTTCCCAAATTGAGCAGGGAATCATGGTAGAACTTCTGATGAAAGAAGTATTATCCCAAATTGATTCCGTTACTGAAGAAGAATGCAGGCAATTTTACCAAAGCAACACTGAAAGATTCAAAGAGAGTCCAAAGGTTAGGATAAGTCAGATTATATTTCTTGATTATAGACCTGATGATGGGGAAGAGGTCAGAAGCCGTGCCAATACCGCTTTGAACAGATTGAAAGAAGGGCAAGATTTTCAAACAGTGGCACAAAAGTTCTCATCCCGTCCCTCAAGTGTCGATATGGGCTATTTTAGAAAAGGTGAAATTAGGGAAGAACTTGAAGAACTGTTTTTCTCCATGGAAGTGGGGGAAACCAGTGATATCATTACTGAACGCGATGCCTTGTTTATTTTTAAGAAAGAAGAAGAGCAGCCTGCAAGGCAACTCTCTTTTGAAGAGGTTAGGGAGAGGATAAAAAACAGTATGGAATTTACGAAAAGAAGTGAACTTTTCAGCGAGTATGTTGATAACCTGATCAGTAAGGCTGATATCGAATACAGAGACTCTTCGCTGATCCTTAATACTGCTGTTCTTCCAAACCGAGATCTAATTAATCATTAAGCATACTCTTAAGTGCCATGGCAATGAGCCTGGCACTTTTTTCACTCATCACCTGCTTGGGTTTTTGCTTGAGTTTTCCCGACGATAGCGCTACTGGAGAAGAGGGATTTTTGGTTTTGTTTTTCAGTATAAACTGAGTTAATGTACGAGGTTTACCAGAGCCCTTTGGTGTGGAATTTTTTTCTTCAGGTAAGTTTTCAGCACTCGTTTGAAATGGTTTTTTTTCGTACCTTTTCAAATCTTTTGGTGTATGATTTTTTGCTTTTTCAAACATACAGTACCTCTTTTTATACCCTGAATTCACTGTCGAGTATTTCTGAAATAAATTTGTCAATAGAAACCGGATAGTAATTGAAATCCGTACCGGTAATCAAGCCTGTTCGTGTATCTTCCCTCATTGCCATCTGGTCTTCGATTCTGTCAGCATGTTCTTGTGGCATCTCTTCAAAACGTTCTATTCTGAAATATTCACTTTTAATATTTATGTTTCTTTTTTTTGCATATGCAAATGAGAACAGCCTGCCTTCAATGTTAGAGTCAAATGTATCCGGATCAAAAACATCACCGTAGGTATCCTGAAGGGAGTCAGCTGATATAATGAACTTAGGAGATACGTTGATTTTACCATTTACTTCTATTGTATGGGATGGATTGTCATCATCCGGTACAATAAGTTTATAGGATAGATCATGGTATCCGGAAACTATTCCGCTAATTGGCTTGCGTAGAATTTTTGTCCTGTGATAGACTTCTTTCATAATCTCATTATAGCCGAAATCATTAGGGTGAATCATTATATTAACTCGGGGGAAAAATGAAAATTAAGATACTGATTGTGGTAATTAGCTTCTTACTTTCTAAATATAATTAAAAGTGCACAGGTAAGATATCTTTGTGGATATCCTACCCCATAACCTTCTGAAGTGCATCCGAGAGCTGTGAAGACACAAATGGTTTTTGGAGTATATAGTTAACACCCTCCTTTAATAACTCCTGACGATCGGGTTCAAGGCAATACCCGCTGGCAATAATAACCTGCAGATCAGGGTTTATTTTTTTGAGCATTCTGTATGTTTCCAAACCATTCATACCAGGCATAATCAGGTCTAAAAAGATTAAGTGAAAGTCTTTATAGTTATTGGTGTAGAATTCAATCGCTTCAAAAGGGTCACAATAGCAACAGGAGGTGTGTCCCATCCAGGATAACATTTCCTTGAGAGCATTACATAAAAAGCTCTCATCATCAATTATCAGGATGTTTTTCCCGCTATTTTCACTTTTCTTTATCTGTGGTATGGGGTGATCTTCATTTTTATTTTCGGTTATGCAGGGTAGATAGAGTGAAAAAGTAGATCCCTCTCCTAAGCGACTTGTAACATCTATATAGCCATTATGGCTTTTAACTGAGCCATATACACTGGCCAGACCAAGACCAGTCCCCATACCTTTGGATTTGGTGGTAAAAAATGGTTCAAAAATTTTAGCTGTGGTCTTTTTACACATACCACAACCGTTATCCGAAATGTCAATGTTTAAATAGTGTCCGGGGGCAATTTCATATGCCTTGTTTTCGGAGAATGCTTTGTTAAGATACATGTCCTTTGTCGAAATCTTAAGCACTCCTCCGTTTTCCATTGCATTCAATGCGTTTACTGCAATGTTCATAAAGATATTTTGAACCTGCATTGTATCCCCCATGATGGTTGTGCTTTTTGCTTTTAGGAGGCACTCAATGGTAATGCTTTTATCTACCGTATGATTAAGCAGATCTGCAACATCTTCCAGGGTATGATGAACATCTATTGGAATAAACTGTATTTTTTTTCTTCTTGAAAATGTAAGAAGCTTATTTGTCAGATCTGATGCCCTAGAAGCTCCGGACATGATCATTTGCGCATATTTGGATATCTTTTCATCTGATGAACACTTTTTGTTGATTATATCAGCATAACCTGAAATGGCTCCAAGCACGTTATTAAAATCATGAGATATTCCTCCTGCAAGCTGCCCTATAGCTTCCATTTTATGAGCAACCCTGAATTGCTCTTCCAGACGACCTTTTTCAAACTCCATTATTTTGCGACCTGTTATGTCTTTAATGATAACTATAAAACACTGACTTTCTGATTCCCAAACCCCGGAAATACTTACTTCTGCAGGAAACAGCTTGTCACCTTTGCCAACCAGAGTGCATTCGTAATCTCTTAAGTTGTTTTCAGCCCTTTTAAATTTCTGACGCAGTATCCTCAGTTCCTCAGATGAGATAAATTTAAGACAGTGCGGTGTTTTGTTCGCTTCTATTTCAAAAAGTGCTGAAGCTGAGCTGTTGTGAAATACGATACGTCCGGAACTTTTGATCAGCATAATTGCATCAGTACTGGTCTCAATTACACTCCTGTACAATGCTTCACTTTTTTTCAGAGCATCTTCCGCTCTTTCTCTCTCCTCTATTTGGGTTACAAGTGACTGCTTATAATCAAAGGAGTGCTTAATAAGTTTTGCGATATTTGAAAATCTGCTGTAATGATTCAGCAATGGTGCTATTGGCTCCGCAGATTGATCATCAAGAGATTTGGCTATAAGATCAAGTGGTTTGATAAGTGACCGGTATACAAGGTGAAGAGTAAGGGTTAACCCGATGACAGAAAAGAGTGCCAGTGGTAAAAGAACTGGTTGACCGTTTACTGTAATCAGATAGATCAGGAGAAATGAGGAAATGATCGATAGTAGAAAAACGATACGTATAATTGAATAGTGCTTTTTTAACATCTCAGCTTATGCTCCCGGTTATAATCATTAATTGTATATTTTCGGGAACATAAGGGCAAGCATCAAAGCCTGATCAGGACTTACCGATTACAGAAAATGATTGGCTCTATGCTTTCATTCCTTACCCATCCGCTCATTCCATCGGGCAGGGCTATTAAGGACCAATCATAATTTTCTCTTCTGATTGTGACTTTTGTACCCTCATTTGCAGTAAAAAGTATGCGTGACCCGTGCGGCTGATTTTTTGCATTTGCAGAAGAAACGACTATTATTGCATGATCAATTGTTTCAAGCTGAAAAATTGTATAACCCGCCGTTATACCAAAGAAAATTAAAGGTAAACTTAGAAATGCAGATATCGGTATCAGCGCAGCCCTTTTTTTTCTGCCTGTAAAAAAACAGATTGAGACAAGTATTGAGACTACAAGTAGAAGGAAAAAACAAATGAGTAACATTTCTCTGAGATTGAATCGGTTCTTTGATAAAATTGATAAAGCAGACTCGTTAAGGTTTGCATTATTAGTCATTCTCAGGAATTTAATATTTTCCTGTATATCAGAGTCTGCAGGATTGAGAAGTGCAGCTTTTTCATACTGAACCCGGGCCAGCCCTGGCTTATTGAGCCGATAATAAACATTGCCTAAATTGAAATAAACAGCATAATGATTCACTCCGTTATCAATAACGCTGAGGTAATGTTTTTTGGCATTCTCAAAATCCTCTCTGTCATAATAATCATTAGCTTTATTGAAAAGGTAGGTGAAATCGGTTTGAGCAGAAACTGAATATGCCACTATCAGCAATAATAATGGAAGAATAATCTTACTTTTTTGGTTTTGGCTATTTTTGTCAATGTTTTGCAGAAACGTAATCAGCTGATCAAATAATTGTTGACGGGAATATTCATTCAAAGATTTTCCTCCAAAACGAAACTCATCGATCTGTTCCATGATTTTAGTCAATTTATCAACCGTGTCATGATCAACACTTCTAATCAACAATTCACTTCTCAACTCCTCGAGTGTTCTGCCGGTTGGGGTAAATGAGAATTTGGCGGATATATAATTTTCAATTACAGAATTGATTCTTTTAAGAAAATTGCTGACGGAAAGATCAGACCCCTGCTTTTTTAATTTGTTAATGTCAGTCAATGCACTCTTAAGTGCTTTTTGACGGGTTATTCTAAGAGAATTTTTCTGCCTGAGTTTTCTGTATCTGCTAAATCCAAATGAAGAGAAAACAATCAAAAAAGGCAGTAATAAAAGAAACACCCATAATGGGTTGCGGTAAGGTTTGGGGTCAGTATTTACAATGTCCTTATCTCGTTTAATGTAGCGAATATCACCCCCGATCTGCTTTATGCCCTCCTGTGTGGTAGACCGGGGCCGGTGTGCACTAATGTTTACCCCTGGCATCACATTGATATTTAAAGGCTGAGACTCTGCAGTAATGTAATTCCCGGTTTCAGGATCAAGATATAAGTAAGAGACTGGGTCGATTCTCAGCTGACCTTCTTGGCGTGGAATGATAAGATAATTGAACGATATACTGGTGAAAAGGCCAGATGAAGTTGTGTCTACTTTTACCTGACGTTCTGGTGTGAACACCTCCCAGCCTTTCATCTGAGGTACCTGTGGTTGGGTTAATCCCGATGGGCGAGTGTTTCCTTTAACTTTAACTCTCATTGTCAGACCATCACCTACGCTTGCCTGATTTTTATTGACAGAAACATCAAGTGAGAACTTTCCAACCGATCCACTGAATCCTTCGGGTCGGGGGAGTGGCAGAGGTTTGATAGTTATATCCAGTGGATTTGAAAACACACTTTGTTTTACAGTTGATCTCCCGCCGCTGAAAAATCCAGAACCGTAGAACTCATTGAAAATTGAATTACCTCCTCTGGATGACTGTACAATTTTGTCATATTCAAAAGGAATCCGGTTTATTTTGGCTTTGCCTGAGGAAAGTGGGAAAAGTGCATAGCGCAAATAGTATGTATTGTAAATTTCTCCGTTATATCTTTCTTTTCCGCTCGAAATCTGATTGGTAAACAAACGGTTTACAGAGAAATCATTTTCCAGTGAACGGTGCAGAATTTGTGTGGCATGTTGAAATCCTCTCTGAATCTGGTGAATCGATGCACCTGCACGTTGCGCTACTTTAAATGTCAGAACAACCTGTTCTCCGGGATAGATATGCCTTTTGTCTGCTTCAAGCTTTACACGTATGTCAGGATTGCTGACTTCTCTTTCAACTACTGTAATTGTAACCGGGTCGGTTGAAAAGGTACGATTCCCAATAGTCAGATCCAACCCTGGGATGCGGTGTGTGCCCGGATCGGTAGCCCTTAAAGAGTAGGTGAAGATGTAACGATATTGTGGTTGTCGAACCAACCTGCCATTTATGTACCCGATATTTACGTTACTTGATTGCATGGGAACTGATCCCAATATTTCAATACCGCTGACATTTTCAAGTGCTGGTGTTGAAACAGATGGAAACTCATTGGAACTTTCCAGCGTGGCGGTTAGCCTAAAATGTTCACCCACCGATAGTGTGGTGCGGTCTACGGTTGAGGTAAATGTAATTGAGGAGCAAAATGAAGGGAGAGAAATAACTAAGACAAAAACAGATACAAGCGTCAGCATATGCCAGAAATTGACAGAACCGTGTTTGAACTGAATTTTTTTGAAGAGCTGAATTGAATTGTAGGTGTTGTGTTTCATTTACCAGTCCTTTTCCAGCCTTCTTGTTCCGGCAGGTCTATGCTGTGCCGGTTTATGCAGATCATCTGCATCATCAGCAAACATCTCAATCACCCTTGAAGCCTCTTCTTTGTCAAAGTTGTCCTGGTGCTCTTCATGCGTAAAGTTTTCCCGCTCACTCTGGTTCTCTGGATCAGATGAATCCTGAGTTCTATCCTCCTCCTCTTCTTTTTCTCCCTCTCCCTCCCGGGTGTCATCAGAGTCCTGACTTTCCTCTGATTCATCATCACCATCAATTTGTTGATTATGATCCTGTTGCAAACTCTGCTGCTCCTCAAGCTCTCTTATTCTTTCGTGAGTAAGCTGCAGGTTCCATTTCGCATCCGTATCATCTGCCCTGAAATCAAGTGCCTTTAGGTAATTTTCAAGTGCCTGGTTGAATTTTTCCCTGGATCGTGGGTCTCCGGCTGAATTAAGTTGTTCGCCATAGCGGTAAAAAGCATTTCCCAAATTGTAATGAGCATCTGCGGCTACTGAGCTGTCCTCACAAGATAGCGCCTGAGAGTACAAATCGATTGCAGAATTAAAATTATTCAGTTTGAAATGAGTTGAACCTTTGTTCATTTTGATTTTTGGCTCTGCCGGGTTTACAAGAAGCGCATCTTCATAAAGCTCCAAAGCCTCTTCGTATCTTTTCTCTTCAAACAATCTGTTAGCGTTTCGGTTGATCCTATGCGACTCATCCCCTGAAATGGAGAAGGTGAAAACAAAAAACGACAAAAACAAAGCAGCCGAAATGGAAAATGGTTTTTCAAGGTTCACTGCTCAAACCTCCCTTTCCAAACCGACTCTCTTTTTGTTCTCTCGGAAATGAAAAATTGCGTGAAGAGAAAGACTAAACCGATTATCAGAAACAGCTGATACTGATCTGCGTATGATGATGTTTCAGTCATACCAAATTCTTGTTTTTTAAATTTTGATATCTCATCATACAGATCGGACAGTTCGAAATCGTATTGTGCATAGTAAAATTTCCCTCCGGTCAGTCTGGCGATATTCTGCAGTGTGGCAGGATCTAATCTGGTCATTACCACATTTCCTTGACGGTCTGTTTTGTATCTGATATCTCCGCTTTCGGTTTTTAGCGGTATCGGAACACCATTTTCACTTCCAATCCCTATTGTATATATAACTATGCCTTCACTGGCAGCAGCTCTTGCTGCTTCCTCTACATTTCCTTCGTGGTCCTCACCATCAGAGAACAGTATAAGAACTCTATGTGTTCTGTTTTCTGAGTGCAAAGCCTCCCGGGACTTGTTTATTGCTTCAGCTATTGCGGTGCCCTGAATATTGACCCAATCTGTTGAGACTGGTCTGAGAAAACTTTTTAATGCTGCATGGTCAAGGGTAAGCGGACATTGTACAAAACTCTCTCCTGCAAATATTGCAAGACCGATTCTATTCCCCCTAAGCATATCGATCAGCTTCTCTAGCTCATGCTTTGCTCGCTCAAGGCGGTTGGGCCGGTGATCCTCTGCCAACATACTCTTAGAAACATCCAGGGCGATCATTATATCGATACCTTTTCTCTCTACTATCTCACTTCTGATACCAAACTGAGGTCTTAACAGTGCTGTTGATATCAGGAGTACAAACAGGCAGAATAGGATTCTTTTGATAAGGTAGTGGCTGTTCTTTGAGGAATCTGTCAGGCTCGATACAAGTTTACCCGGAATAAAACGATGCAGTGCAGACTTTTTACGTCGCTCAACCCAAAACAAAAACAACGCAAATACTGGTGCAAGAAACAAAAACGGGAAATATTCTGGATTACCAAAATGCACAGCCTTATTCTCCTATGGAATTCTTCTGAACACAGTATCACGAAGAACTGCTTCTGAAAGAAGAAGCAGAAAGCCAATTAAAAGCCAAATAAAGAAACTCTCAGTGTAATTTGCGTATTGTACACTGACCAGATCGCTCTTTTCGAGCTTATCTATTTCACGGTAAATATCTTTCAACGCATTGGCATCCTGCGCTCTGAAATACTTACCCCCGGTCTTCTCTGCTATCCGAATAAGCTGAGGTTCATCAAGATCTGACTCGATCATATGAACCCTCCGAAATACTTCTCCGGTTATAGGGTGTCTGCTCTCTACCGGAAAAGGCACTCTGCCTTCCTTGCCAACACCAATGGTATAAATCCTGATCCCCAGATCTGCAGCTGCTCTGGCTGCTGCAAGGGGGGGGAGTTCTCCTGTATTATTGGCCCCGTCTGTAAGAAGCACTATAACCTTATTTTCAGAATCGGTATCCTTTAACCTGTTGGCCGCAGTGGCGATAGCTGTTCCGATAGCTGTTCCGCTGCTGAAATCCGTATACGTTACACCATCTACAATTTCCCTTAACATGTCATAATCGAGTGTGAGGGGACATTTGGTGTAGGCACGGGCTGCAAATATCACAAGTCCTATTCTGTCATTTTTTCTTTGATCAATGAAATCCAGTATTCTGTTTTTTGAGACCACAAGCCTGTCTTCTGGTTCAAAGTCCAAAGCTCTCATGCTGTTTGAAATGTCCAAAACCAGCATGATATCAATCCCTTCTGCGGTTTGTTCGTAATCGAGCAAGTATTTTTGGGGCCTTGCAAGGGCTATAATCAGAAAACCTGTTCCTGCCAAAAACAGGACAAATGCAAGATGACGGAATTTTTTGATCGGTGAGGATGGGAGTTTCTTTATAATGGACAGATCTGAAAAAGAGAGTGCTGCTTTTTGGCTTTTTTCTCGTCTGATGTACACCCATATCAATGGGGCCCAGATTAAAAACAATAGCAGGTAATAGGGATCTCGAAATATCATTTGTCCTTCTCTCCAGACTTCTTTGCTATTACCGAGGCGGTAGTCAGGTCTGATTGAGGCAACTCTCTGCTCAACTCAAGAAATGATCTCAGTTCATCGCTGAATCTTCTTAAAACTGATATTTCAGGTATGTAACGGGCAAATTTAACCGGATCAGATGTTTCAAAAAACCACTTCGCGCAACTAAGCTCCTCTTTACTGAACTCTGATTTATTCAGCCATTCAATCATCTCCTCAGTTGTAAATTCTCTGGCATTGGTTGAAAAACGACGACTTATGTATCTTTTAAAAATCTCTGAAAGCTCAAACACATGCTCCCGGATGTACCCCTTTTCAATCAGGTTTTTTCCTTCAAGCAGTAACATAGATTCCAAAGCCTCTTCATATGCTGGTTTGGGTGGTGTAGAATTATCCCGGAGAGATTTTTGATTGATTAGCCTTCGAATAAGAAAATAGGCAAAGAGCGATAAAATTATGAATAATGCGCTCCACCATAGGAGAAAAAAAGGTGACCTGCCGATTGCCTGCTGTGATTTTAACCCTTTAATATCCACATTATCGCCCTGTGGTATGAGAGAAACGACCTCAAGGGATATTTCTTGAGAGAAGAGAGTGTCTAAAACTGCATCGTTTTGGACCACATACCGAAGCATGGGAATAGTGTTGTTTTCGGTACTGAAACTTATTAGCGTATAGGCGTAGATTGAAGTGTCTGTTTGGGGGTGAGAAACTGTTTTTTTCTCAACAGCTCTTACATTCAGATCACCAAAATCTCTTTGCGGATCAGGAACCGATACTATATATTTCTCATGCACCGGGATTGAAACATACAGCCTGAACCTTTCACCTACACGAATCTTGTCTTTGTCTACAGTTGTGAGTATTGTATTTGCAGAAAGCGTAAAAAAGGTAAGTAGCAGCACCGCACAACACAGATACCTTTTCATGCATTCACTCCAAACATCATAATTGTCACCTGAACGATACCTACTATGAATCCAAGCACAGCACCGAGCTGCTCTATGGATTTCAGTTCCCGGGATGAGATGTTGTAGACAATCTTCTCGAGTCGTTCTATATCAAAATCTTCAATTTTTTTCCTGATTATATCACGAAAATTGAAGTTGTTCTCAAGTGAAGAAAACAGGTGTTCAATGATGTTTGGAATGTTGTGCTTTATCTCTTCTACTAGCAGATCAGTTACCTTTACTGTCATGTCCTGAGAAAGAAACATGGTCAGAAGCGGGTTTGAAGCGATCTTTTTCTCTATAAACTCACTTATCTTGGACTTAATCAAACTGCCCGTTTTGTCGTGAAACTCCGGGCTGTCAGCAATTATACGTATGTCCTGATAGGAGATCAGCTCACGCTCAACTGTATCTGCAATTTTGTCAGCCAGATCAGATTTTCGCCTGGGAAGTAAACCCATAAACCGAAGCCCTAAAAAACGGACCTCTTTTCTGGGACGAAAAATCATGCGTACGGCAATAAAGTTGGTAAACCAACCGATAAGTGCCGCAATAAACGGAATCAAAATATAGAGATGTAAATTTGATTGTAAATTCATATCTTTTAGTACGGTTAAAGTGGATCGATTATTTATCCCTGCGGTACATAAAATAAAGTCCTAACAAGACCAAATTCAAATACATATTGGATTGAAAGATTGCTCTCTAAGCAAAAAGACTGGTTTGGGAAAAAATATAAGAACAGGGGATAGGGGAGGAGTAGATTTGTTTAGGTAAGATGATGGGTTTTATCTTTCATTTTTCCGTTAATGCATAATTGTTTGATTCTTTTATACATCTCTCTGGCTGAGACGTAGTGGAGAACGTATTTTTGTCCATCGTTGTATTTGTTTTCCAACTCATAACAGAGCGAGTGAAGTCCCATTTCTCCGAAAAAATACCTGACATTGCAATCGACTGCGCCATAGGTATGAAGTTTGATAAAGAGATGGTTTGATGCCCCCCTGATATTAACCCTTGAATTTATCCACAAAGCGATTCGCTGTGGTGTGAAACGGTGATAAAATCCAAGTTCCCCGTTCTCTATTCTTGGGACCATTCTCCAGAGTCTGTTGCTCCAGTTAAACGCCAGTGGTCCCTGGATATGAAGCATTTCCTCCTCAGACCACTGCTCAACCGATACCTTCTGGTCGGGAGTGAAATAGATACTGTTGAACAAGGGGATCTGTGCAGAATCGATTGTGTAGGGGTAGGAGAAGTCCGCATAACATCCGCTTGATTTTAGAATCGACGGATCGCATTCCGCCTGCGACAGATTTAACAGCTGCTGGTGCTTGTTCCCAATGCTCTCATGTATGAGCCCAAAGTTGATATTTCCCTTCTGATCTTTTTCCAGGAGATTGTGATGATGGAAAAGAACATCTCTGAAATCCTCAACTCTCTTTTTCAACCCTTCGGGGGTATCGTGTTTTTTGCTTATCAAGATCTCCACATCCGCCAGCCCGTCTTTATGAAGTTTGCAAAGAGAGTCGATAAATTTTGGGTTATAGTCGCTTTCGTTGTAAAAAAAGGTGTGGACTGGCTGTTTTCCCTCAGAATCTCTGTGCGAGAGAGCAAATTTTGGGTACTCTCTACACCAGGTGACAACCCGGTGCTCCGCAATCTCCTGGGAAACGCCTTTCCAAAAAGGGGAGTAGTGATTACATATCGCTACATGAAGATGCAGCGGGTAGGTTAGCTGCTCCCGCTTTCTTTGGCTTCTGACATAGGGGACAAGCCATTTGTCCAGTCTGGCTTTACTTGCGTAGCCCAGTATTGCGACAGTGGAAATTGAAAAAAACAGAACCATTATTATTATCCAAGTCACAGTGTGTCTTTCCTGCGAAGTTAGCATCCAAGGTTGTCAAATATCGTTACAGTACTACCAGTGCAAATAGTCTGCCACTTTCAAATACCCCCCCCACCGTGAGAAAAGGCGCGCGCGGGCGCCCCTTTTTCTGCCCTCTCTTTAAAACTGAAAATGGCCCGAATTCAGGATACTGACAGGTCAGAGGCATGGTTTTGGGCCTTGTGCAGAATCAGTGGTTTGTTTCTCTCCGATAACTGAGATCTGAAATCTGATCCCTGTATAAAGAGCCGGTGAAGAAGCTGGGTTGAAGCCACCAATGCCACGGCCATATCATCGGTTGCACTCACCTCCCCACCGTCTGAATGTGACTCGATCTTTTTGAGAAGATTGCTTACCGCCTTCGAGTCAAAAAGAGAAACAGAATCAAGTTTTTCCCTTGTGAGCATAAGGGAGGAGAGGTTTTCCCTAAGGGGAAGAAAGGAACGGGATATAGGGGCACGGTAAGGCTGTTTGGGCCTGGAGGCTATTTCCTTTGGCAAAATATCTGAAAATGCCTGTTTCAGGATATATTTTTCTTCCAGTATATTGAGCTTGAAATCGGGAGGTATTGAGTTTGCAAACTCAATAACCCTGTGATCCAGAAACGGAAATCTTCCCTCCACTGAATTTCCCATAAGCATCCTGTCCCCCTGGGAAGAGAGCAGGTACCCTGGCATAAAAAGCATCATTTCAAGATACTGCGCCTGACAAAGCGGGTTCCACCGCAGCATATCGCTGTCCAGATATGAGTTCAACTCATCAAAGACATGCTCCTTTTCATTCAACTGAAGCTGAAGCTCTGAGTTTAAAAACCTCTTTATCCTCCCGGTGTTTGCCCATCGGAGCGTATGGGAGTAAAAGGGGGAGCTTATATCTGTGAGACCCCGCTTGAAAAAACCCTGCCAGAATGCATCATTTCTGTTTGCAGTATGGATGTAGGGATAGATTCTTTTAAGCAGATGGGGGCGGATTCTGGAGTGGGGGTTTCGCCCCCAGAACCGGCGGATCCTGTTTTCCTTAAATATGTTGTACCCCCCGAAAACCTCATCCGCTCCCTCGCCTGTCAGTACCACCTTAAGCCCGCTTTGTTTAACGAGGGAGGCGAGTGCGAACATGGGGCAGGGAGCGGTGCGGATCTGGGGGGTTTCTGCATGCCACACAACTTGCGGAAAGAGATCCCCGATCTGCTCATAGCCTATTTCTGTGGTTTGGTGTTCAGTGTTAAGCCGCTTTGACATCAACTCCTGATACGGCCGTTCATCATACAACCGGTCCCTGAAACTCACAGAAAAACTGCGCAGCTTCTCCGGGCTCTCCCTGTTTATAAGGGCGGTGATAATGGAGGAATCCAAACCCCCGCTCAGATAAGCACCTACCGGAACATCCGCTTTAAGGCGAATGGAAACGGAGTCATAGAGCAGCTGCTGAAGTTCTTCAATATACCACTCTTTGGACAAGTAGCTGTAGTCACCCTCGTCGGGGAAACTGTAGCCCCAGTATCTGCTTACCCGTACTCCTGATCTGTCAACCGAAGCGATACATCCGGGGGGTAGCTCCTGCACACCGCTGAAAACAGTGCGGGGGGGGACCGTGACCCAGATGGTGAGAATCTGCTCAAGCCCAACAGGGTCAATTTCCCTTTTCTGATCCGGGTGACAAAACAGTGACTTGACTTCTGAGCCGAAAAGAACGGTTCCGTCAGAGAGTGAGGAATAGTAAAGGGGTCTGATTCCGACTCTGTCCCTTGCCAGAATCAGCCTCTTTTTCCTGTTGTCCCATATTGCAAGAGCAAACTGCCCGTTAAGCCTTCGGACAAACTCTTCCCCCATCTCCTCATACAGATGAACCAGCACCTCCGTGTCACAACGGCTGCGGAACTGATGTCCCTTGCCTCTGAGTGACTCCATGAGCTGTGGGTGGTTGTAGATCTCTCCGTTGAAAACCACCCACACACTACCATCCTCATTTCTCACAGGCTGCGTTCCACCGGAGAGGTCGACTATGCTTAACCTGCGCTGTCCCAGAGCAACATTCTCCCCCACGAAAAACCCCTCCTCGTCCGGTCCCCTGTGTTCAAGCACACCAGTCATGGCCCCAAGAACACT
The DNA here is from genome assembly GCA_001045525.1 of Chitinispirillum alkaliphilum. Lineage (NCBI taxonomy): Bacteria > Pseudomonadati > Fibrobacterota > Chitinispirillia > Chitinispirillales > Chitinispirillaceae > Chitinispirillum > Chitinispirillum alkaliphilum. The sequence goes on from LDWW01000003.1 coordinate 179,012, forward strand.
GCGGTCGAATGGAAATGAGGGGTGGGAGTTGTACATTCCTGCTATTCCACACATATTCAGTACCTGTAAGAGCTGTATTGGTAATATTCCGGGCGCCTGTAGGGTGCCCCGTTAAACACTATTCCCAGAATTTTTTTCCTTAAACCGGGAAACTCACTTATCTTTTTATTCAGATGCGATATATTGGTATGGGCCGAGCGGACCACAACCAGATATTTGTTGAATGAATCCATCACCCCGACAGCATCGGTTGTCACAGAGAGCGGAGGGGTGTCCATGATCAGCATATCAAACTGCTCGGAGCAAAGATCAAGCAGATCCCTGAACCGCTGGGTGTTGAGCAGCTCTGCGGAGTTTGGGATAGAACTGCCGCAGGGGAGGAGGGAAAGGTTTGAGATGTGAGAGGGTCTGATCTTTCTTTTGAGCAAAGAGGAGCTGAGGGGCTCTGTGCTCATGAGAATATTGGAAAGACCCGGTTTTCTGCTTAGCCCGAAACTCTCATGCTGTAACCCTCTTCTCATATCACCATCGATCAGAAGGGTGCGGATATTCTGCTGAGCCATGGTGACAGCCAGATTCGCGGCGGTAAAGGATTTGCCCTCACTCATGTTCAGACTGCTGATAACAATTCTTTTCTTCTTCTCATCGAAAAGACTCAAAAGAACCTTCGCCCTCAGAGATCTGAACGTCTCATCCACAAAATTCCGGGAGTAATCGGCCGAGACCAGCTTGGGGTCAACCTCGCCATTCTCCGGTCTCCAGCCCGGTCCGCTCCACTTTCCCTTCACCGGCACCGATTCAAGAAGCAGCAGACTGGTAAGGCGCGAGAGATCTTTCTCCGTGCGTGCCTTGCGGTCGAAGTGATCCACCGCCATAACCGGTCCAAACCCCGCGGTCATGCTTAAAAGAAGCCCCGCTCCGAAAATAAGCACCAGGTTGCGGAAATTGTACTTTCTCTCCGGTTGGACCGCATGGTCGATAATCGACACATCTCCCAGCTCTATGGAGCTTGCGATTCTGGCCTCCTTGTAGCGCCCCAGAATGGTGGAGTAGATATCGGCATTTACCTCGAACTGGCGCTGGAGGTTGGAGAGCTGGATCTCTTTTGCCGGAAGGGCTGCTAAATCATTGTTGAGGTTGTTGATCCTGTTTTGATTTTCGGCGATTCTGCGTTCGAAATCAGAGATTACCGTGCCGAGGGCGCTGTTGACTTTTCTGCCCAGGGCCCTGAGCCTGTTGCGGTTTTCGATCGCATGGGGGTGGGAGGGGGAGTAGTCCTGACGAAACATCCGCTCCCGTTCGGTCAGGTAGTCAAGTTCACGCTGAAGCCCCGCGGCGGTTGGGGCGCGGTGTGTTGAGATGAAGGCTACCATTTCATTCAGCATGGGGATAATGTCGTTGCTCGAAACGTGGTTGTAGCGCTCTCTTAGGCTCCTGGCCTGAAGGACATAGGAGCGATACCCCGCTTCATTCTCAATGAGATCGGGTATGGAGGAGGGGGGAAGCATCGCATCGGGCAAACCTACCGAGGGGTTTGCGTTTCTGAATGCCCTGAGTTCGCTTTCCGCTTTCCTCATCTCCGTTTCTGCCACACTGAGCTGCTCCTGGAGAATGGAGATGATCTCTTCGGTTCTGGAGTATCTCAGGTTTGACTTGTTGTGGACGAAATCCTCCACGATGGAGTTGAGGACCTGGGTTATGAGGGGATAGTCCCGTCCCGAGAGAGTGATGCTCAGTATGGTGCCAAGGGGCTCACTCTGACGCACCTCAAGGTTGTTCAGAATGAAATCCACCGCATCCCTGAGTCTTATGACTGAGAAATTCACCTCAAAGGGTTCCTCTTTGAAGGAGGGGGAGAAGGAGAGGTAGACACCGGGAAACTCTGTGGTACCAAGGGAGGAGAGTTTCCCCCTCTGCACGACCCTGTTATCAATCCCCTGTTCCTTGTTTGAATAGACAAGCCGGTACATGTTGTTGTGGATCCTCAGGGAGTAGGAACCCCTTGGGGCATCGGGTCCGACCCAGACCGAGTCGAAAACATCCTCTCTTTGCACCCGGCTGGTCATAAGCTGAAGGGAGTGCTTGGCGGCAATCTGTTCAAGGAAACTGCGGCTTTTCACAAGTGAGGCCCTGCTCTCCGACTCATAGCTCACCCTCTCATCAACCCCGCTGAGAGCCTGGGGGTCATCGAAACGAAGCACCGCCCTTGCCTGCATCTCGGGCGTAAACATATTCATTCTCCCCATCACCACTATCCACAGCACCAGAACGGTAAGAGAAACAGGGAGTATAAACCAAATATTTCTCAGGAACAGGTGTAAATAGTGATCCCAGGGGACACTGTCTTTTTTATCTTTTCTAAAGCTCACGTATACTCACTCCTGTTTTATGGTCCCAAAGGAAAAAGGTTGTTTCTTTTTAGTTATTAATGGTCGACAGACTCACATAAAGTGAAAGCATGAATGTGGCCAGAGGCAAAATGTCCCGTATCACCACATCCCTCACCACTGCGGACCAGAAAGTCTTGCTCGGATCGGCGGGAGTCCAGATCTGGTCTCCGCTTCTAAACCCCGCCTCCTCCAGGGAAACCCCCGATTCAAGATACCTTATAAGATCCCTCTGCACGATCACCCGGCTGCGCTCCCAGCGCATCCTTCTAAGCCCGTTTTCATGCACCGTTCCCCCCGCCATATACACCAGATCCCAAAGGGAACTTTTCGGGGAGACATAATACATGCCGGGTTCGAAAAACCCCCCCAGAACACTTATCCTCATAAGAGGGGTGACCTGCACCTCGGGGAAACGGAGGTACTGCTTGAAGTTTGTGGTGATAAACTCCCTGAACTGGGAGGCGCTCATAGAGCTGACGTTTATCTCCCCGTACATCGGGAGGAGAATTCTGCCATCGCTGTCGATAGAGTAATCACCACTGAGGAAATGTTCTGAGTCGGGGAAAACCGTTATCCTCACTCCCTCCCCGGGTCTGAAAACCGAAGAGGAACGGGAGTGATGCTTCTGTTCAGCATCTGCCACAAAGATAAAGATCCCCAAACTGCACAGCAGAAAAATCAGCCCCTTGGATTTGCCCATGTTGTTACCTCCAGAAGTTTGGATTATTTCAGGTTTAAACCCCCGCTCGCCATTTCCCTCTCTCCCGGTTCTCTCCGCCTCCTCCGATGACGGGAGAAAGGGGGTGGGGGAGAAGAGGTGGACAGAGGAGTTGTGTACTGTTTGTAAGAAGGTGCAAGAATGGTGCCTAAGGGGCCCCAATGGGTGAGTGGTGGGTGTGGTTTTTGTTTCCCATATTGAAAAAAAGGCAGCCCGGGATTGCGCAATTTGCGAAAAATATGGAACTTAGGGCTCTCCAATGCTTTACATGAGGCTGAAACAGGGGGTGATTGTGGTTGTGGCACGGGATTTGCAATAGAGAAAAGTGGCAATTTAAACGCTCAAAAAAGACACTCTCAAACCCTCTATGAGGAGGTGCAGATTGACTGTCTCCACTAAAAAAAGCAGGAGAAAAAGTAAAAACCAGGCTCTCAAAAAACTTAAACGACTTCTGGTGATCGATGATGACCACTCTACACTGTTTGCTTTAAGAAAAATTTTCCAAAAATCAAACATCACGGTAGACACATCCGATTCTCTTGAAAACGCAAGGGAGTGTATCGATAACCACTATTATCAGGTAATCCTAACCGATCTGGTGTTCAGCAGGGAAGTCAAGGATGCTGGATTAGAGATCAGTGCATACGCCAAAAGAAAACTCCCCGGAGTCAAAGTTATACTCTGGAGTGGCACTGAGGCACTCGGACCCCTTAAGGAGAAAGCCCGCTATGCAGACGTTGACTACTTCTTTACCAAACCGGTTTCCACTTCGGTTATAGGCAACATCGTTGAGCGGCTGACCTTTTCAAAACCTGGCGCCCCAAAGAGAGCGCTCAGCAGGAAACCGGCTTCGGTTTAGAGGCTCTGCGCAACTTGTCCCCAAGACTTTAGTTCACCTTTGTATCTGTACATCTCACAAAGGGATAAGAGGAACGCAAGGGTAGACTCTGCACCCTCATTGAGGTTGAGCCTCTTCTCATGAATTGCATCCCTACAGCCACCGCTGTTTTTGTTGTAAACCGGCACGCCCAGACTGTTTCTTCCCAGAAACCACTCAAACCCCATCTGAGCTTTACTGAACCACCATGGCTCTTTTGTCACCCTGAATGCCTCAAGACAGGCAGACACAACACCGCAGGCTTCAACGGGCTGCTGATCATGGGAAGCAAAATTACCATTACGGGTATACCAGCCATTACATCCAACAGGCGTGAAAACACCCTCTTTGTTTGTCTGTACCTCAACAATCCAGCGAAGAGTTTCAAGCCCCACAGTGAGAAGCTCCCTGTCCTCTCTTCTGCGGGCACTCATGATAAGAGCGTGGGGGAGTCTTGCATTTGAATAGGTGCAAATATCCTCAAACCAGAGCCAGTTCTCATCAGCACAGGTTTTGAAAGCAGAAATCAGCTTTTTTGTTAGATCTCTTTGCAGTTCAGTTACTTTAAGATCGCCATCAAACCCTTTCAAATACTCACAAATCCCAAGAAGTGAAAATGCCCATGCCCTGGGAGAACGCAGTTTTCTGACTGTTTGCAAGGCGATATCGAACAGTTCTCTGGCCACGTAGGTAATGGCTGGATCTTTGGAACGCCCCACACAGGTTCCAAGAGCCCACAAAGCCCTGCCATGGCTGTCTTCTGAACCTATCTCCTCAAGCCATCTGCGGCCAAAATCCATGAAGTTTCTAAACCGTGCGGTTTGCCTGTTCAGTGCATAATTAAGAAATGCAAGACAGGTGATACCAACAGAGCTTATTGCCGGATCATTTTTTCCAAGTTCCTCAAGTTGAACGCTCAGTATCAGCGCCCGCGCATTGTCATCGGTACAATATCCCTCATAGAAATTGGGTATAGTGCACTTTGCGTGCTGAAACACCCCTGTGGAGTCGCTCATTCTCACGATGTGATCAAACCGAAACTCCGGAAACTCAAACTCTGCGGGTTTGATAAATGAGACGGCTTTCACTGAAGCAGTCTCTCTTGCCCGGTGGAAAAGTTCGATATAGTGACTTGCAGTTTTGTCCCAAAATCCGCTCTCCGGGGCAGAGTGTTGGGGGGTTGGAATTATTTCTATCTTCTTCTCATCTACATTGTACAACTCCCTAAGACAAATGCCTGCGCTCCTGCTGCCCACTACAATACGGGCTGAAAGGGAAGCGATCTGACCTGTCAGGCGCTTTTGATTTTCGTCAGGATGTTCGATAACCGAATGAAGAGTGGTGATTACGGTGGAATTCAAAGCAGACAAGAGCTCGATAATATGGTTTGCAAATGAGCCGGATAAAAATGAGTGGGGGTATTGAAGAGAAACTATTTCAGTTTTGGTGAGGTTAAAGAACTCTGCAGCCAGTCTGAAGGATGAGACTTTTTCTCTGTCGATTTTAAAGCGAACATTGGCAGGGAAACTTTGAGTTTTTGACCAGCCTTCACAAAGGGTCGCGGCCATGGGTGTATTGTTACGTGAAATCTGTGAAATAGATTTATACAGTTTATTTGTATAAATTGAAATCGGCTGTCTGCAGGTTGAAAAATCTCCGATAATGGCTATCTTCTCTACATTTTTCAAAATGTTACTCCGGATTATATTTTGGGGGTTTAACTGCTCTGTTTCTCTCACATATCCAACAAGCCAGTGTCCCTTCTTGGGTTTAGTATACTGCTCCAGGGAAAAAGAAACTGCAGGGAATATTTATCAAAAACAGGATTTTCAATTATTTCGAGCGGTTTTACCCCCCTTCCATCCGGCCAGTGTCCCATAAATTGTTGTGTTGTGGTGGGGGGGCCGAAAATGACACTGGCCCCGTCTGCGCAGGCATTCATGGTGTAGCTGAAAAGTGCATGGAGCTGTCTTAGCACCGCATAGTATAGGTATGCATCGTACGATGCCCGCTTATCGATACTGTTTTTGGGCAAGTGATGATCAGCTCGGTATATGTACTCGCTTTTATCAGCTTGCAATCCGGTGTCGCTGTGAACCATCATAAACACTTTTGAACTGTCAGGCAGTGCAATGGTGTTAAAAAGTTCTGCAGCGATCGCGGGATCATTTACCTGGTCGTCTTTGTATACCTGCATAACCATTTTAACATGTGAAGGGAAGTTGCGTAGCTGCTCTTCTGTGATTTCATAAAAATACCATGGAGCCATAATAAACATAAACGCGCAGTCTCGGCCCCACCCCTCCTGTGTAATAGAATTATAGGCAACCCAGGGCAGGGTTCCGCCACCGAATGAGTGCCCAACAAATCCCACCCTCGAAAGATCAAACCTTTCCCCCCAGACCCGTACAGCTTCCCTGAAACCGGAATAGATCAGCTCGTAATTACCCCCCTTACCAGGGATGTGAATAATTCTTCTGTAGGGAGAGAAAACAACGGCAGCACCATGGCTCACCATGTGATCTATTATGGATGCATAAACTGAAGGATCGGATTGTCCATACCCGTGAGCAAAAAAAACCACAGGAAACCCTTCTTCTGGAGGGGAATGGTTCGGAATAAAAAGCTGTACATTACGTTCCTTCCACAGGGGACTGGGAGTTTTTTTCGTTTCAATTTGAAACGGTCCTCTGGCACCAAATCCCTCCCTTATGGGTTCAATCGGGCCGGTGAATTTCAACTGATCGTTTTGTGGATTTGTGGGATCTGTTGTGCAGACAAAAAACTGGGATAAGAGTAGAAAGAGGAGTAAATTTACTATGTGAAATGGGAATTGTTTTGTGTTTGTTCCCGGAAATGGGAACCATCCAATTAGGCGATTAAGTAGGATTGCACTATTTGACGGCCAGATATGGTGGTTTTTTCCCCTCATTGAGCTTTCCTTTCGGGTTAGCCGTTCAAAGAGGAGCAAATCAGGTGCCATACAGGCTTACTCACCCATACCCCAAACCTGAGTACCAGGGAAAATCTACTCTAGCTGTTGAATTCTCATTCTGATTAAGGGCGTAAGCGGTGGGGGGACGCTGAAATTCCTCAGCCCAAAACGCAGGAGCTTTAATAGAAGCCTGCTGTCTCCAGCTGATTCTCCACATAAAACGCAATCCACAGAGCGCTGAGAACATTTCCTTATTACTCTGGCTATCAAAGGCAAACTCAAACTGAGACCCTGTGAATAGTAATTGCTCACCGCATAACTTTCACGGTCTGCTGCAGCAAGATACTGAACCAGATCATTTGTTCCGATATTTACGAAATCGCTCTCCCTTAGAATTCTGTTAATATCCAAAACTGCTGCCGGAGTCTCAATCATCGCACCCAACGGGAGTGAATAATTTCCATAACCAAGTTTTTGCTTCTCCTCATTAATTATGTAACGAACCCATTTCATATCATCGGCCACTGTAACCATGGGAACCAGAAGCCGGATATTGAACTGTTTGGAGAGGCGAATGCATGCTCTTATCTGGGAACGAAGGATTTGCTGATGCCGAAACAGAAAACGAATACCCCGCAAACCAAGAAGTGAACAGTACTCCTGGTCCCGGGGCATGTAAGGCAGGGTTTTGTCACCTCCGAAGTCTGCAAGTCTCAGTGTAACAGTTTGATTCTTAACAGGTTTAAGGTGATTGGTTAAGGTGGAGTAGAGCTGCTCTTCAGACGGCAACTCTTTAGCATGCATATAGAGAGGTTCTATTCTGAAAAGACCAATCCCTTCGGATCCAAAACTCAGGGCATCACTAATCTCCCTTTGTGTGGATACATTTGCAAAAACCCCGACGGTTTCATTTCTGAACTTGGTAGGGGTTTTTTGCGCTTTTCTAACCGTCTCAGATTTCCTTGATTCCCTTGCTTTGAACAGATCTGAAAAATGTGACAGTTCTGACTCCGTTGGGTTAATTATTACAGTTCCGGTTTCACCGTCAACTATTACATCACTGTTTTGCACTACACCGCTCCCTACAAGGGAGATCTGAGAAATTGAGGGTATCTGCATTGCCCTGGCAAGAAGAGCTGAATGGGAATTGATCCCTCCCTCTTCGGTAACTATGGCGTGGGGGCGGCAATGAGTAAAATGTATTGTATCACTGGGCAGTAATCTTTTGGTAACGACTACAGCTCCAGGGGGAAGGGTGGAGAGTACGTTGTCCTCCATTCCAATCATTTTTTTTAGAATGCGATTGCGGATGTCGGTAAGATCAAACCGTTTTTCTGCAAGTATGTCATTGTCCGATGAAAAAAACTCCTGCACAAGTTCAGAGAACACGCGGCTAACTACCTGCTCTCCGTTAATTCTCTGATTGATGAGCTCGTTTCGCAACCGGTTAATCAGAGAACAATCGTTCAATATCAAAGTGAATACATCAAAGATAGCTGCATGCCTGGAATCTACTTCGGTTTTGACAATATTGCTCAGCCTCTCTATTTCTTCTTTTACACTCCTGATAGCGTTTTCGAGGCGCCTGAGCTCGTGAGGGATATCTTTTTCTGAAAGACTCCTTTTTTCCAGCTCCCCACTCAGTATGTCTCTGTAATAATAAACTCTCCCTATCCCTATACCATCAACAAGAGGTATACCCCGGAAGATAACTCTTTTTTTGCAAATGGAGGAAGAAACCTCCGGTATCGGCTCGGTTGCATCTGATATCGGTGAATTTTTGATAAATGGTGAGTATCGGATTGAACTGTTTACATTTTCTATTTGAGACTCGAAATAATCGACAGCCGCAGTTTTTAAACTGACCGGGCGCCCAAGAAAGGCTGAGAGCTGTTTTTGATGATTCTGTATATCCAGAGCTTCACTGTCTGTTGCGCTTCTCACATCCTGCTGGCTGAGATTTTCGCTGTGCTCTGAAACACTGTTCTCAATTTTTGAACACAGGTGGCTGTAATTGCTCTTTTCAGAAGAATGGGAATCTGAAAACGGCTTTTTTGCGAATTCCTCTTTTTCTTTTTTCATCTGAAGTTCACATAAATGAGTGGTTAACACCGTGTGTTTTAAGGGCTAAAATAAATTCGACTCTGCAATCATAAAATTGTTTTCCGTCTTTAACAGCCTTATTTGCATGTGTTAGCTGCTGCTGCGTAATATTGCAAAACAATACCCTTTCAACAACAAAAACATTAAAAAATCCTTCACCAGATATTTAATCCGTGTGTAACAAAAACCTATATTATTCAAAAACAGATAACCCAAAGCAATAAAACTCAATTTTTTCTGCAGGAGAGAATATGACATCATCTGCAAACAGTATCCTCAGAACACTTTATGGAAAAGCCTATGCCCAGCTGGAGAAAAAACGCAGGGACACAATGAACAGACCCTTAACCAGCAAGGAGATAACCTCTCTGCTTTCAATGAGTCATAGCAGAGAATCACTATACAAATCGATTGAAGAGCTTTACTCAGAGGAGTATCTTCAGGCCCTCAAAAACGGTGTTAACGGGGCGGATCTCGATAAGATCCCAAAGTACCGCTGTGCAACAGAAAAGGAAGCAAATCTCCTCTATTGCGATATCCATTCCACAGATGATCAGAAGGCAAAATCCAGCAGCTCTTCAAATGGTGCATGATGTAACGTAACGTATCAGACACCGTTCTGTTGTTTGGAGAATTTTTCCAGAAGCTCTGTGACTTTGAGATTGGTTTCGAGTTGCAGTGCTTTTCGGGATAGTTTTTTGAGATCGGAGTAGCGCCAGTTACTTAACGCTTCTTTGACAATTGGGATGGAGTTTGGTTGCATAGAGAGTGAAGAAATACCCGCACCCACCAGCAATGCCGCACTCATCGCTTCCCCGGCAGCTTCACCACACACCGATACCTCTTTCCCCATCAACATACCAGTTCTTGCAATGCTGCGTATAAGCCTTAGAATAACCGGATGTACACTCTGGCGATACTCTTCCAGATCACTGTCTTCACGGCTTGCGGCGAATGTATACTGAATCAGGTCATTTGTTCCGATATTCACAAAATCAACTTTCGATAAAAATGAATGAATCGAGAGTGCAACAGAAGGAATTTCGACCATAATTCCCACCTTTACTATTTCCCTCTCAACTTTCTGCTCTCTGCAGACCTGATTAATTATCTCCAGAGCTTTTTCCAGATCACTGGTAACGGAAATAAATGGAAGAGCGATTTTTATCGGAGCAATTTTGCACAGTGGGATTATACTTGAGATATGATCCCGAAAGAGATCTTTGTTTTTTAGCAGATAACGAATTCCTCTGATACCAAGCTGTGGATTTTCCTCCTCGTAGGACTGCAAAAAGGGGAGAGACTTGTCGGCTCCCAGATCCAAAACACGGATTGTGAGGGGTTTATGATGAATGATACTGCTTATTTTTTGGTAAAAATCGGTTTCTTCGTTTATCGTGGGGCGGTGTGCAAAAGACATATAAAAGAGTTCTGAGCGTAACAGCCCTACTCCTTCTGCCCCTAAACTCACCGCAGCCTGGGCTTCCTTTACTGAACCGATATTGGCTTCGAGCTTAACCCGTCTGCCATCTTTCGTACGGCACGGTTTTGAAATCTGAGATTGTTGTAATTTAGGTCTGCTTCGGGAGACGAAATGTTCTCTTTTTTCTTTATAAGAAGAGAGTTCTGCTGCATCCGGATACACTATAACCTTACCGGTGTATCCATCCACTATCACCGGGTCTCCGGAGCGAATAAGTGTACCGGCGCCGGGAGTTCGGATAATGGCAGGTATACCCATTGATTTGGAGATGACCGCTACATGAGAGAGTCTGCTGCCCTCCTCAATTATGATACCCTCTATTTTTTTGAAGTCTAACAGTGCCACATCTGAAGGGAGTAGTTTTTCGGAGACAAACACAACAGGTTTTTCAATCCGCTGCATGGGGTTTGTTCTTACGTGCTCAATCTCAAGGAGGTTTCTCAAGATGCGCTGATAGGCATCCTGGATATCCATAAATTTTGTGCGCAGTGCTTCATCGGTAATGGATCTGAATCGGGTTTCCAGTACCCGCATCTGGCTGGCGATTACATGTTCGATGTTCATTTTCTGCGCTGAGAGCAGCTGCTTGAGCTCTTCGAGAAAAGAGCGGTCCTCCAGGAGCTGGAGCTGGACTTTAAAGATATCATGAATCCCGGAGTTGTCCTTTTCTGAGAGACGCTGAAAGATTTGAATAAGTTGGTTTCTGCTTTTGGCGATGGCGTAATCAAGCCGGTTGAGTTCTTTTGAGATATCCTCAACCGGAAAGCTGTTCATCTCAAGGGCATCAAGAGAGATTGGCTTATATTGAAGAGCATCCGCTATGGCAACACCAGGGGAGATACTCTCGCCATAAAGTTCACGTCTGGTTTTTTCTCGAAATCTGCTCATACTCCTAGACTCTTATTTTCTGTTTAAAAGTGGGATCTTTCTTACCCTAAAGAACCGATACAAAACACTTGTGCTTAAAGCCATTTTCCCTCTATCAGTGGTTTTACCGGAAAGTCCCTGACCCTAAGCTGCAGATCGGAAAAAATATCAGCAGACTTTGCCGTCTCCTTTAAAGGGTGAAGGATTTTTCCACTTCCCGCTTCAGTTTCTTCCCGAAAGAGTGCAAAGCGGGTCTGTTCGTAATCGAGGAGGCGATGGATTTGTGTATGGGTGATTCTCTGGTTTTCCATGGGTTTTTGAAGATACTCGGGATAGACGGGGGAGACCTGTGGTTCGGGATCTTCAGGGTCGGTTCCGTAGTAGGGGTTGTACACTCCGAAGAGAAAATCTCCCTTGTTGTCTATGCCAAGCTGTGTGGTTATCTGAGATTCCCCGGAGGGGAGTTCCAGTACGTAGAGGAGGTGAATCTGTTTCTCTTTTGCAATAAGGGTGTATATCCCCTCTCCGCATGCCCGTGCTTTTGGGTTTTGCTGTTCGGGAACTCCGTGTACAAACTTTTTTCTCTCATCCAGTTCATGAACTATTCCCTGAGGTTTGTCATCCACTTTTACCACTTCACCGGTAATCATATTGAAATGCTCTCCGCTGAGGGGAAGTTTAGGTTTATCCAGGGAGAGAAGACGAAGTGTTTTGGAAGCCAAGGGGTGGAGAACGATGTAGAGGTTTTCAATATCTTCTGCACTTCTAACCTCCGTTAGATGGGGACGGTAGAAAAAGTAAATGTGTCCATCCTCCTGTCCTATAAAGCTCTCTCTGATTATGTCTTTGTCTTCTCTGCTCATTGCGCCTCCGGAAAGATGATGTGTTTTGCAGATATTTTCCTTTCTTCAAGACTTGTAGAGTAGCAATAGTTGTTCCTTGCTCTCTTTTTATGGCACAGAGTTAGAATGTATAATGGGAGAGATCTTTTTTTTTCAGTTTGGGCACACTTTTCCTACCGGGAGTTGAACACAAATGGAGAAGATCGAAATTCAGCTTATTCCCACATCTCCCAATCTGGGAGATGAACTGCTTGCCTTTCTCTCTGAGCACCTCCAGTCCACCCTTGGGGCTGCGGTTACAACCGGCCCCCTTATAGTACTTCCATCCAGTATGATTGACCGCCAAAGAGGACAATACGACGGAGAAGCAATCCTCAGGCTGCTCAGGGAATACCCCGATTCCTCTGTCTATAAGCTGGCTCTTGTGGATGAGGATTGTTACGGAGAGGGGGTAAAATACCTTTTCGGTGAATCGATGCTCAGGGGACACGAGCTTTTTGTGGCACTGCCCAGACTGAAAGAGACTTTCTACGGAAGGGAGGAAAACCGGGAGCTCTTTTTCGAGCGGGTTTTGAAGCAGGCAGTTCATGAGATGGGGCATGCTCTGGGGCTTTTACATTGTCCAAATCAATCCTGTGTTATGTATCTCTCTTCAGCTCTGCAGCACACAGACCGAAAAGGGGGCACATTTTGCCCAAGATGTATTTCAATTCTAAAAGAAAACGAGTAGAAAAGGAGAAAGGAACAGAACTTGCTCTAAAATCAGAGACAATTCCAAACCCTTTTTCCTGATAAACTCACAAAGCCGGAGGAGAAAAGATGGATCATGTGTATGTAAGAGCAGAAGAACAATTTAAGGTACTTGCTGGTTCTGAACGTTCGCAGGCTGCTATCATGGTCGTAAAAGCGGGGCAGACAACAGGGAGTCTGGACAATATGCACCTTAGCAGTGATCAGTGGCTATATGTGATGCAGGGCTCAGGAAAAGCTGTTGTGGAGGGAATCGATATAGAGCTTAAGCCGGGAATGCTTCTTTTGATAGAAGCTGGTGAGGTACATGAGATTTTTGCAAGTGAAGAGGAAAATCTCGAAACACTAAACATTTATGCTCCCCCGGAATATCCTCTCGATTAGTTTCGCTAAGCTCTGTCTGAGGATTTAAAGTAGGCACTCAGCCCGGGGGGAAGATGGTGGTAATCGCCTTCTCTTAGCTCCCAAGGAAGAGTACGGGAATTCTTGGTATGCCAGAAGAGAATGTTTTTCTCCGGGACTTTGCCTTTGAGGTAAGAGACTAATCCGGAAAATGCTTTGCCTGTGTATACCATATCAAGACTTATTTGCTCTGAATCCAGGAGCTCGGCCTTTACCCTCTTTGCCTCTAGTGTGGTTTCCCCGTAATCAGAGCCAAATTGAGAGTGATCTATCGATATATCACCATCCTTTAGATGTATAATGGGAAAAGACGGGGATAAATCATGGAGAAGCTGGTTAGTTGAGACGAAAAGAGCTTCCAGCTCTCCCTCATTTGCCACAAATGAAGGCACAACTCTAACTCCTGTAAGGGGAATCTGAAGGCCTGCGGCCCTGAGCCCTAAAAGTAAACCTGCTGCAGTGCCCATAGTACCAATAGCAACGAATATCCTCTCCGGACAGGGGATAACATCTTCCCTTATCTGTTCTGCAAGTTCAAGTCCGGCATTTACAAAACCCACTGTGCCCAGAGCTGATGAGCCACCTGCAGGAATTACGTAACTTCTGCTCTCCTTGCTGCGGCCGTTCTCCTCCTGAAGACAACGGGACAGTGTGTTCCAGGAGTTTAAATATTTAATTTGGGCTCCACAGGATAGGTCTGCAATCAGATTTTCCCGAACAGCGGGGCTGTTTGGCTGGTCACAAAGCAGAAGAGTTGTCTTGAATCCTGCCAACTTACTGTAAATCGCACTTGCCAGTGCATGGTTTGAGCCTGCAGCTCCGGAAGTGACGATTCGCTCTGAGTTCTGAGCTTTTGCCTGGCCGATCAGGAATTCGAGTTTGCGGATCTTATTGCCGCCATAAATTGTTCCGCTCAGATCATCTCGTTTTATAAAAATTTCAGTGTTTTCATGATTGCGGGAAAAGTTTTTCAGATGCTTCAATGGGGTTGGGTAAGTGCTTATTGAGTAAAACGGAAGTTTTCCAACCAAACCGGGGAAATATCTGAAAACGGGAAGCTGCATTTTGTCACTTTTTTTCAGGCTCATATTATGTGTACCACTGGGCAGAGCATCTGTTACAGCGCCAGATTGTTACCCCATAATAGAATATTTTTTGAAAAGGATTGTTTTTTTTAACTCTGGTTATATCTGTTGAACTGCACGCAGGACAGGTGGTTGTGAGTAAGTGGAGACGCTCGGAGCGCTTGCGGGCTGCATTCTCTTTGAACATATCAATTACCACTTTTGAAACTTCTACATCTGAAGGATCTATCTGCACCTGATAATTTGAGATGCCACCAAAAATTCTGGGCAGTCCCTGTCTTTTTATTGTAGATGTAATTCCAGCCTCATCGAGCTGGACTTTGAGCTCATGAGCCTCATTTTGATCAAGATATTTCATTATGGGTTTTGAAAGCATGTAATAAAATCCCGTTACTATGGATTAGATCAGACAATTCTGAAGGTTACAGTATTACGTTAAGGTGATAAAATAATTGATAAAGCAATTTGTTATGCTATGAATCAAAATTATTATGGTTTTACTCCAAAATTTAACCTTACTATAGTCACAGGTGCCTTCATATTAATATATTATTATAGGTCTAATCTGTTTTCATTGGACATATTTATCCCTACCGAACTTATGGCACGCTCCTTGCATCATTTTGCCAGAGGTAAATATTCCGGTAGTTTAAACGTTAACAGGGGAGAGAAGTATGGCCAGGGAGATTTCTGAAGCTACTTTCAAGCAGGATGTTCTGAATTCTGAATTGCCCGTTATGGTTGATTTCTGGGCACCATGGTGTGGCCCTTGCAAAATTTTAGGTCCTATTATGGATAAAATCTCCCAAAAAATGGAGGGCAAGATCAGTGTTGTGAAAATCAATGTGGATGAAAACCAGCAAATCGCTTCCCAGTATAGCATAACCGGAATACCAACAGTGATTTTGTTTAAAAACGGTAAAATAGACAGACAATTCGTAGGGGTACAGCCTGAGCAGGTCTATCTTGATGCGCTTAAGGATTAGCGCTTTCTTTTATTAGTGAGGTTATAAATAGTTTGAATTTCCAAAGTAAAAAGATCGTGGTTGTGGGTGGGGTTGCCGGAGGCGCAAGTTTTGCCGCAAGAATGCGCAGATTGGACGAGTCGGCAAATATCGTTATGTTCGAAAGAGGTGAATATATCTCTTTTGCAAATTGTGGGCTTCCTTACCATATCGGTGGCGATATATCACAGAGAAGTCAGCTGATTCTCCAGACCCCCGAAAGTTTCAACACCCGCTTCAATGTGGATGTAAGAACCAAAACCGAGGTGATTGGTGTAAACACTTCAAGGAAATGTGTAACATTTGTAAGTAATGGATCTGTCAGCGAAGAGGACTACGATTACCTGATTCTTTCTCCGGGTGCGCTCCCCGTTGTGCCTGCAACAGAAGGAGTCGGTAATCACAGAGTGTTTACTCTCCGTACCATTCCAGATACAGACAAAATCATTCGATTTATCCAAAATGGGAATATAGGTGACGCTCTTGTGGTCGGCGGGGGATTTATCGGGCTTGAGATGGCGGAGAATCTGCGGCAGAGGGGGCTTGAGGTAACTCTTGTTGAGGCATCGGATCAGCTTTTTTCTCCCATGGATCCGGAGATGGCTTACACTGTTAATCAGCACCTGAAAGCAAACGGTGTAAAGGTTATTTTAGGAGATTCAGTTCAAAGTTTTTCTGAAACCGAGAATGGAAAATTCGCAGCATTGCTTCAGAGTGGTACTGCCGTTAAAACTTCTCTGGTAATTTTGGCCATAGGAGTGAGACCAGACACTCAATTTCTGAGTGGTTCCGGTATACGTACAAATTCCCGGGGAGCTATCATTGTCAATGATCAGCTCCAAACCAATGTTGAGCAGGTGTTTGCACTTGGGGATGCTGTGGAGATAACTCAGTTGGTATCCGGAGCACGGGTTACCATACCGCTGGCTGGTCCTGCAAACCGGCAGGGGAGAATTGTTGCTGATAATATCGCGGGGTTCGATTCAAAATACAGAGGTACTCAGGCAACTTCAATCTGCAAAATGTTCGATTTGACCGCTGCTGTAACAGGATTGAATGAAAAAACCGCTAAAGCTGCAGAACTGCAGTTTTTAAAATCATACACCCATTCTGCAAATCATGCCTCCTATTACCCGGGGGCATCATTGATGTCAGTAAAACTGATTTTTTCACCCGAAGATGGGGTGATTCTGGGAGGACAAGTTACCGGAAAAGAAGGGGTGGACAAGAGAGTTGATCTGCTTGCCACTGCTGTAAGAAACCGCCTCACTATCTATGATCTTGCAGACTCTGAACTTGCCTATGCACCTCCCTACGGAAGTGCCAAGGACCCTTTAAATATTGCTGGTTTCGTTGCTCAGAATATTCTTAATCACATCTCACCGGTGTGTTATTCCGAACAGGTAAAGCATCTGTTCCAAAACGGTTATCAGATTCTGGATGTAAGAACAAAAAGAGAGTTCGGGCACGGAAGAATAGAAGGGGCTTTGAACATTCCTATCGATGAGCTCAGGAACAGGCTCAATGAACTGGATGGTAAAAGGCCTGTTTTGGTATATTGCCAGGTTGGTCTGAGGGGGCATTTGGGTGTAAGAATACTGTTGCAGAACCGATTCAGGGCTGTTAATCTCTCTGGAGGATACAAAACATACAAAGCATATCAGGAAAGTCTTGGAAAAGAAAGCATAATAACTCTTAAGACAACTGAGAAAAAAACAGAACCTGTGATCATAAACGCATGTGGTCTACAGTGCCCCCAACCTGTTAATAAACTTGGAGAGGCAATTGGAGAAGCTGAAGAGGGGGAGATTGTTGAAATCTTGGCAAATGATCAGGCGTTTGCTTCCAACCTATCCTCATGGTGTGCAAAGACGGGAAATCTGCTTATCTCTCTTGCTGCTGAAAAGGGAGTTTACAATGCTGCTGTTCAAAAAAGAACTGTGACAAAAGAATCTGGTTCCGAAGAACGAAAATGATATTGAATATACAGGTCCTCAATCCAATACGGTTAGGCGGATTTGTTAAAACCTGTTTCTGCAAAAAACATCTCATACTGTCTTAACAACAAATTCAGTTTGTAAGCGGCAAATAAGAAACTTATTCTCTGACAGAAATGTAGTTTGAAATTTCCGGATAGTAGTTGATTATTATATTATCTCTGGAGCGGTCGATCAACCGGCCGACAATTTTTATCTGGAGGCAGCAGATGCTGCAGGTGTTGCAAATGGCACACTAACTATTACTCTAAAAGTAAAACATAGAGATCGGGGCTTATACCCTTTGCCAGGTCAGAAGAAACAGGTGAACCTAGCAGATTGCCAAATCCCTCCTGAATAGTCAAACCCCATTCCCGATAAGGGATGTGCAGTGGAAAAAATGAGCTGTTTACCGCAATAAACAGCTCATTAAGTTTAGCTGATCCAAAGTTTTCAGAAATTGTTTTCGATTATTTCCATACCGCGTCTGCAGATTTCTTTAGCATAATCGGTCCATACACCCTGTCCCCAGTAACGATAGCAACTGGTTTGTGAAACCAGTAGATGGTAAAGAGCGTTTCTGTAGTTATGGTCGTTTGGGGAGATGTTTTTACTTAGAACTTTTTCACTGAAAAGGGAGCTGAGCTTATCGATTGGGTCCATGACATCCTGATAACCCTGGACCCATGATATATCATTAGTCCAGCTTCCGCCTTCCATATGAAACCGGTCATCCTCTTTTTTGATCTCTTCGATAACTTTATTCAGTTTTTCCGGGCCTGAGGCGTCTGTGAAACGATCCCAAATTCTTTTTTGCTGAATAGGTTGAACGACCGGGAAATCCTTTTCTGTGATCCCGATAGCAAAAAGGTGCTCAAGATACTCTGTTGCATTCATAAGGGGTGTTTCTGAATGACTTGCTTCTCTTACCACTTCCTGATACTTGGGTGGAAACTCATTCATCATTACACCACCATTTTCCCCGTCTGCAATTTGAGTTACCAGAGGTGGAATCTGCTTACCGGCGAAATCCCATCTGGAGAGGCTTTTGGCTTCATAGTAGGGTTGCATTTGGGCGACCAGTTTTGTGTCACTTCCCTGGGTTTTAATTATTGCAATGATGCTGGCTTCTTTACCGGAGCTGTTTTTACAAACCAGGCGATGAGGGATATGTCTTTGTTGCAATCCATCACCTGAAGGAAGCTCAACTGTATGTTCCTGAATGAGAACCCATTTATATCCACAATCTACGAGTGTTTTAACAAACTCATATGCTGTGTCAGGATGGTTAGGCAAAGCCATTTCAGAAGGAGAAAACCCTTTGACCCGTTGGAGAGCTTCAGTTCCGAAAACTGATGCAAAATATTGTTGCCAGGCTTCTACATTGAGTCTGTAGTCCTGTACTGGTGTGGATGGTGCGACCGCATGTCCCCAGGGGCAACCCAGCCACTCAACCGCATGGTACATATCGGGATCGGTTGTTATTGTCTTGAGGGTATCTATAACATCGTTTTGCCCCATTTTACTTAATCCATATAAAAGCTCACCTGAATACTCAAGCATCGCCCTTGGCTCCTTGCCCTCATTCAGCAGCTGTGGTATGAATTCACCTATCCTTTTATAGCACCATGCGAACACCGGTGCATTGTGGTTATCACCTATGCCCTGATTGTCCATCATATATTTAAGATTGCTTATCAGCTCTGCAGTCCTTAAGTCACTACCACCGGCTGGTATAAGCGGCTGTTGCATATGAAGTGCAATAGCGCATGCACTTTTTATGCTGTCGAAGGCAACTTTGCTCTGGGGCAGGTATGTTTGTTTATCTCTTGATTCTTCAATGGCTTTTTTAGACTCTTCTGATAATACAATATTGGGAATTCCATCTATTACTTCGGGTTGAGAAACAGACATGGGTCTAACTCCTTTCGAATTGTATTATTTGTGTCTTATGTATTCGAAAATATTGAGATAATCTGTCCCGGGATGATTCCAGGAGTAATCACTTTTCATTCCGTTTATCATAAGTTGACGAAAATCTTCAGGAAAACTATAGTAAAGAGAAATCGCTCTGTTCATGGTGGACTCAATAGCGTAAGTGTCCATATCCTGAAACACAAATCCGTTTCGCTGCCATGACTCAGAGTAATCCTTATCGAATACGGTATTAACCAATCCTCCAACCCCCCTTACTATTGGCACTGTACCATATTTTAGTGATATTATCTGAGTGAGCCCACATGGTTCAAATGCGCTGGGTACAATCATCATATCGGCACCCGCATAGATAAGGTGTGCCAGTTCCTCGTTAAACCCAAGCTCAATGTGGCAGTCGGGACTTTCATTCAGCTGATTTTTGAGGTGTTGGAATTTGTGGTAAATGGCCTCATTTGAACAGGATCCCAGAAGTATAAACTGAGCTCCCCGGTTAAGGGAGTGAAATGCCGCATGGTATACCAGGTCAAGTCCTTTTTGTTCATCCAGACGTCCTACATAGGCGATAATCGGTTTTATATCTTTTGTCATCCAGAATCTGTCTCTTAACGCTTCTTTGTTGTGGTATTTTTCCTGTACACTGTCGATATTATACTGGACTGGAATATAGGAGTCGATCTCCGGATTCCAGGTTTCATAGTCGATTCCGTTCAGTATTCCGCCAAATTTCTTCTCATGCTGGTAGAGAGTGTATCCCAGCCCATGTCCCTGTTCTGTGTAGCGGGCCTCATAGGCGTGTTGGGGTGAAACTGTTGTAACAAAATTTGAGTATACAATACCACCTTTCATACAGTTTAAGGCCGAAGGGTTAAAGTTGTCTTGGAGTTTGTCCTGATGGTAATAATAATCTGCTCTGTTGAGGCCTGTGGAGGCAAGGATATCACTGCCAAACAAACCCTGATGTTTAAAATTATGGATTGTATAACACACTCTCTGATTCCACATACCAATATGCTGATATATTTCAGCGAGCAAAACCGGTACCAGTCCGGTCTGCCAGTCATGGCAATGGATCACATCGGGGCGCTTGTTTGTCTTGAGCATAAACTCCAGTGCCGCTTTGTTGAAAAATGCAAACCGCTGGACATCATCACTACAACCATAATAGGTGTTACGGTTGAAATAGTTCTCGTTTGAATGTGGTTCGATAAAAAAGCACTTATGCCCATGCACAAACCCAAACCATACAGTACAGTTTACGATTCCGTTATTCCAGGGGACTTCAAGGTTATGGTAGGTGGGAGTCAGACCCCAGATATGATCATAACGCATACAGTCATATTTAGGTAATATGATCTCTACAGAATGTCCTCTGATGGACATCTCTCTTGAGAGGCCTGGTATTACATCTGCCAGACCACCAACTTTTGCTACAGGGGCCATTTCCGAGGCTAACTCAACGATATACATTCAGGATACCTCCTGTTTCTGTTATTTTGAGGTGTATTATTCCATCTCTTTTGGGGATTAAACATGGACTGCAATGCGGAAGTAAAGCAAATAACGCTCATAGTATCTTTTTTTCCGGATTCAAAGTTTGACATTAATTCGGTTTTGGTACTGCGTTATATATCTTGCTTAACAGATAAAATGATTTCAGATATCAAAAATGTCCATAGTTATATTTAAAAAGAACAGATTCTGTTCTCTTGGAGAAAATTATCTTACTGAAAAGATACAACCTGTCATGGATTGTGCGGTGAAAAAAAAGGTACATCTTGCCGGGCTTGACTCTGGAATGTACTTTGTTTATCTTCCATATTAAATCACATAATTGAAAACTATCAGGTGAAGCCCGTATGAATTGTACGGGCTTCATTTTTTACTTTGAATCAGGAGTGACTATAATGAGTAATTCTATGAGTAGATCTGTAGATACGGTAGTGTGGCAGGATTACAGAGCATCTGAAACTGCCATGGTTGTATTTTACCAAACTGATCCGGTTTCAGAATTGCCTATTCGTGAGGTGCCCGAGGAGTATCCAAGTGATATTCTCCCTGAACCAAATTACGAAACTGCCACCTATGGCTTTTATGGCTGCTCCAGAAGCAAAATCAGAACAGCATTTATGAAATCAAAGATCAGATATCTTATATTTGTAACTAAATACGCCGGAACAAATCAGGATTACAAGGACAAGTTTTATATTACAGGGTATATCAGGGTAAATAAGACTGCTGATGTGAAAAAGCAACATATCCGTTACTGCTCAGATTTTTCCTGTCTTGATGAGCAGGGGTGTTATGCCCTGCGTGGAGATGAGCAGCGATTTGTATCCATTGAAGATGCTTTTGAGGTTACCCCTGAAGTGCTTAAATCATGGGACTTCAAGGCTCGATTGACTCGTCAGGCACGCATAATGCTCGATGAGGAGAAGACACGGGATGTCATCGATTATCTCAAGGAAAAAGAGGATAAAACTGAGCTATACATTGAAGAAACCGCTCGGCTTCAGCCCAGAAACAGTGAAGAGAGCGAATAGAAGTAGTAAGGAGAGTACAACGTGGATTTTATGAATTCGGTTCTTATTGTAGGCGGCGGGGGAAGAGAGCATGCTATTTTAAAAGCTCTCTTAAGATCTGACAGACCAATGTGTATGTATGCATACCCTGGAAATCCAGGTATGGAGAAAGATGGATGCATGCTTGTAAACAAAAAAGTCAATAATTGGGATGAACTCGCTGACTGGGCGCAGGAAAATGAGATTGATTTAACAGTCGTGGGACCAGAAATACCTCTGACCGAGGGAATTGTGGACTCCTTCAGCAAAAAGGGTTTGACTATTTTTGGCCCCACTAAAAATGCTGCCAGAATCGAAGGAAGTAAGGCTTTCTCTAAAGACCTGATGAAAAAGTACTCTATTCCTACTGCTGACTATGAGTTATTCACCACTAAAGAAGAGGCTCTTGAGTATCTCCGGGAGCAAGGTGTGCCCAGGGTAATCAAAGTCAGCGGGCTTGCTGCGGGAAAAGGCGCAATCGTCTGCGACACCATGGAGCAGGCTCATACCGCTCTTGAGGAAATATTCGACTCAAAAACGTTTGGGGATGCCGGTCAAACCGTAGTGATAGAGGAAAAAATGGTTGGCGAGGAAGCTTCTGTGTTTGTCCTTACAGACGGAATCAATTACAAGATCCTTCCGGTGTCTCAGGATCATAAAGCGATCGGGGACAGGGATAAGGGACCGAATACGGGAGGAATGGGTGCATATGCACCTGCACCGTTAGTTGACCAGCAGATGCTCTCAAAAATAGAAATGGATATCATAGTCCCGACAATCAGCGCAATGAATCAGGAAGGGTGTCGTTACAAAGGATTATTGTATGTTGGGGTGATGATAACAGAAAGTGGTCCCAAGGTGGTGGAGTACAACTGCAGGTTTGGTGATCCGGAAACTCAGGCTGTGCTTCCGCTGGTTAAGTGTGACTGGTATGAGGTGTTTAAAGCCTGTGCAAAGGGATCTTTGGCCAAAGTTAAATGGGAAATAAACCCCGGTTACTGTGTTGCTGTTGTACTGGCAAGTAAAGGTTATCCGGGATCATATGAAAAGGGAAAAAATATCACCGGTATAGAAAATGCTGAGCGCTCAATGAGCAATATCGATGTCTACCATGCGGGAACCGCTCTGGATGAGAACGAGCGAGTGTTGACCAGTGGGGGAAGGGTGCTTGCGGTAAGTGCCTGGGCCGAAAATCTAATCGATGCCATAGGTATGGCGTATGAGGGAGTTGCTGAGATAGAATTCGAGGGGAAAACTTTCAGAAGAGATATCGCTGCAAAAGGGCTTGCAAGGATTAAGCGAGCAACAAACGCTGTTTAACTTTACCGCGGATGCCTGTTTAATTATACTGTTGAGAGGAGTGCTGATGTTTTCTTCTCAACAGTTTTTTTATATGTTTTGTCGAAGTATAACTCTGGCCTTATAATCTGTTTTGCGACCGATACAGGGAATTTCCACTCTTTTTAATTCAATTTTCCGATCGGATCTGCGCTATTTCTATCGTGGTTTTCTCCTGATTGACTTTAGCTGTTTTGATTACACTACAATCATACCCCTGCGATTTGATCCGATTTTTAAATTGGTTCCAAGGTTTTCTGCATGGGTCGGCGATAACAGCCACCCCCTGCGGGTGTAAAAGAGACTTGATTGCTGAAACAACCGGCTCTATCCATCGGGCTTCGTAGAGAATGTCTGAAGCCACAATCATATCACAGCTTCTGGGTTTCAGGGGGAGGTTTCTCCAGTCACAACAAATCACAGCTGAACACCCTCCGTTTGCCAGAACATTTCTCAATGCGTATTTACATGCGATGGGTGAGATATCCATCGAGACAGGTTTTTTCACCTTCGAGGCCAATATTGCAGTGATATGACCCAGGCCACAACCCAGTTCAGTAATTCTGGTATCTGCCGGGACCTCAAGTGAGTCGATATATTCAAATAGCACAGTCGAGCTTGGCCATAGCTCTGCCCAGTATGGAAGGAAACGATCCCTTTCATATTGGTCCTCAGAAATTGTACTGAGTACATCGTTTGGGTTTTGTGGTTGCAGAAAACGAAAAGTTTTCTCTGAATTACCGGGAGCTTCAAGCTGAAACTCACTTGTTTTGAAGAGAAGGTCCATATGAATAAATCCTTTGTGATTAGAGAAGATAAAATAAGATGTAACAATTCAGCATTCAAACTTAAAGTTAGGGTTTTGATGCTAAATTTTGTGCTCTAAAATTGCTCTACACAGATTATAGTGGATGAACTAAACAGAAAACCAGGAGGCCGTCCGTGTCTTATGAGTATTTGGAAAACATTACCTCAGATGCTGCTTTCCGTGCATGGGGGAGTGATATAAATGAGTTGTTTAAGTCTGCCTCTGATGCCTTGGTTGGAGTAATGCTTGAGGATCCTGAACTGATAGAGCCCCGGCAGGAGCAGAGGGTTAAACTTGAGAGTGATTCTTTAGAGATGCTTTTATTTGATGTTCTCCAGGAATTGGTTTTTTTCAAGGATGCCTATACTATGATTTACAGGTATTCAGAGTGTAACATTCACAGGGATGGTGGGGTGTACCGATTCAGCGCCAGGGCGTACGGAGAGAGTTTCCAAAGACTTCGGGAGCACTTTAATGTAGATGTAAAAGGGGTAAGCATGCATCAGTTCTCTGTGCACAAAAAAAATGGTGGCTGGGAGGCAACGGTAGTAGTTGATATCTGAAATCAGGCATGATATTTGAGTTTTTATAAAATGAGAAGAAAAAACAGTGGCAACCTGTTTCAGAGGCGTGTGAAGATTACAAACTCAGGAGAACTGTTATGGAATTTAAACCAGAAATAGATCAGGAAATAAAGATAGACTTACCCAAAGAGAACGTTGCACTTGAGGGTAATCTCTATATCCCCGAAAACGCTCAGGGGTTGGTACTTTTTGCTCATGGTAGTGGAAGCACCCGTCACAGTCCCAGAAATCGTTTTGTTGCTCAATATCTAAACTCCGGCTCCTATGCCACCCTTCTTTTTGATCTGCTTACCAGCTCAGAAGAAGCCCAGGACCTTATCAGTGCAAATCTTCGCTTCGATATCGACCTTCTCTCAAGCAGACTCTCAGGAGCAACCCAATGGGTTCTGAACCAACCTCAACTAAAAGAATATCCTATAGGATATTTTGGCGCAAGTACGGGGGCTGCTGCTGCGTTGGTTGCTTCTGTGGGAAGGCCAGAAGTTAAGGCTATTGTCTCCAGAGGAGGACGGGCTGATATGGCTGGATCTCTTCTCAGAGAAGTAACCGCCTCTACTCTTCTGATTGTGGGAGGGGAAGATCATCCAATCATTGACCTTAATCAGCGGGCTTTAAACGAATTGGGAACTGCTGCAAAGGAAATCCAAATTGTTAAAGGTGCAACTCATCTCTTCGAAGAAAAAGGTGCTCTGGATGAAGTCTCAAGGTTAGCTGTGGATTGGTTTATAAGGTATCTTCATTAATACTGTACTTCTATTCCCGGGTGACCGTCATATTAAATGTCAGCCCGGGTCTTATCTCACCTTATTTCCTCAACATCGTCACCTTTCTTGACACTCAGGCTTTCTCAATAGTATTGTTATCTTATAATCATTTGCGCCTAAACCCACTGATCTCTATTGCTGAATATGTTCAGAAAAACAAAAATCGGTATAGATTGCCGGCCTTTAGAAAACTCCTACTCACAAAGAGGTATTGGGACTGTAGTAAGAAATCTTCTCCTGAAGCTTCACTCTTCCCCGATTGCAAAAGAGATCGTTTTGTTTGGAACCTCAAAAAACTCTGTATTAAGCGGTTTTGATTACAAACGAATATTCAGGCCGTCATATCGGGAATGGGTATGGGAGCAACTGTTATGGCCTTTAGATCTAAGCCTTTCGCCGTGTAAACTTTTTCATTCAATGGTGAGTCTTGGGCCGCTTCGCTCTGTCGCTCTGCCATACTTCTCTCCAATTAGAAGTATGGCTACGATCTATGATTTTAACTCGCTGAAATGTGATACTCTGGAACAAATCGATAAAACCCGGAGTTTTAAAATTCAGAAAAGTGCGCTCAAAAAACAGGATGCGATAGTTACATTCTCAGATTTTGTGAAAAACGAATTGATTGATCTTTTTAATATTGATGAAAAAAAAGTATCTGTTCTCTCTTTAGGTGTAGATGAAGATCTGAGGACCGTTTATGATTCTGATCGGTTCCCGAACCCTGCAACTGATTCTTACATCCTCTCTTTGGGAGAAACTGCAAACAAAAACATTCATACAGTCATCCGGGTATATGAAAAACTGGTTAATATTGGGTATGATGGTGAACTGAGGATTGTTGGCAGCTTTGATAAGCAGATCCCTGCGGTAAGGGAGTTATATAATGCTTCAAAACTCAGGGAACGAATTCATTTTCTCAGCAATATCGATACACCAGAGCTTGTGGCAAATTATTCCGGAGCTCAGTTATTCCTCTTTCCATCTCTTTGCGAGGGTTTTGGTTTTCCAGTTCTTGAGGCAATGTATTGTAATACACCGGTGGTTTGTTCCTTTGAAACATCTCTTAAAGAGGTTGGGGGCAACGCTCCTTTGTACAGAGCCGCTCTGGACGTGAATGGGTATGCAGAGGATTCATGGAATATTTTGTCAAATGCAGAACTTAGGGAGAAATGTGTAAGGGCTGGGCGCAGAAATGCAGAATCAAGATCATGGGTTGATGCTGTAGATCAGCTTATACAACTTTATGAAGTGTTCAGGTAAAAAAAATTGTCAAATCTCTTAAACAAACTATATAATATAAATATGAACCTAAACAGGAATTAAAGTGTGAGTAACCCGTTAAAAGAGTATTTCGAGGTTTCAGACCGTGATGATGGCGTTTATGTCAGGGTTGATCCGCTTAAGCCAGTTCCGGCCATTGATGAATTAAAGGAGAAAATAGGCAAGGAACTGGTGATCAACTGTGATTTCGCGATCCTCAAAGGTATAATGGAAAGAAAAAATGGGGAATTTGAAAAACTCGGCCCACACTTTGAATATTATCAGCCTAAACTGGACCATCATATTCAGCTTGCTTCTTCGCCACTGAAAGTTGTTATCAAAATTGATCCTCAATGTATTCTGGATTTGTCTCTTACCGTTAATCAGCTAAGGAATTTTCTGTTTCTGAAGGGAATATGTTTTGGTGTTGATGAGGACATGTTAGAGAAAATAGTTGAAGAGAAAATTTTTGG
Organism: Chitinispirillum alkaliphilum; assembly: GCA_001045525.1. Taxonomy (NCBI): domain Bacteria; kingdom Pseudomonadati; phylum Fibrobacterota; class Chitinispirillia; order Chitinispirillales; family Chitinispirillaceae; genus Chitinispirillum; species Chitinispirillum alkaliphilum. Next base: position 206,167 of record LDWW01000003.1, read on the forward strand.
GCAGGATGTGGAGGTTGCTCAAGCTAAAATGCCGGTGAGGGGGGAAGATGCGCTTATCGATTTTGTTGTGGACGTAAACCCACAGCTTAAACCTGAAATCAAAAATGACGGGTCTGTTGATTACAGAAATGTCAGAGCATTTACCCCTGTATCTGATGGACAGATACTTGTAAAAAAGACCATGGCTACTGCCGGTAAAGATGGTATATCGGTCACCGGTGAACCTATTCCTGCAGAACCGGGCTCCGACAAACCACTGCCCAAAGGGCGAAACACAGAAGTATCTGAGGATGGCACTGAACTGCTGTCTTTAAAAAATGGAATTGTTTGTGAAGAAAATGGTTTGGTGTGTGTAAAAGAAATACTTGCAATTCATGGTAATGTAGATTTCAGTGTTGGGAATATAAAACATAGTGGGGACGTTCAGATAAATGGGGATGTTCTCCCCGGGTTTTCAGTGGAAGCAAACGGGGACATTACAATTAAAGGTGAAATTGAATCTGCCCGAATTATCTCCAGAGAGGGTAGTGTTTTCATAGATAAAGGTGTTATTGGCAGGGGAGATACGCTGATTAGTGCACTGTCAGGGATTCATGTGTCGTTTGCACAAAATGCCACATTGAAAACAAATGGGAAGATAAGTATTGCAAAATACGCTCTGCACTGTGAATGCATCTGTGATTCTTTTGAAGGCGCACAGTGTAGTATAATTGGTGGTAGTGTCAAGGCAGAGAAAAGTATTAGTGCAAAACAGGCCGGAAGTGAGAAGGAAGTTAAGACAAAGTTAGTTCTCTATGATAAGATTAAGGAAGAAAATCTCGAAAAAATCAGACAAATAGAGGAGTTGGAATCAAAGCTGGTAAAGCAACTGGAACCGGTGGAGATTAATTTAAAGAGTAAAGCTGTAATTTTAAAAAAAAGTGGAAAAAATGTATCTGACTATCAGCGCAAAGAAGTCAGAAAATGGGTGGATGCATATAATAAATTGACCCTTAAGATTAAATATGTGAGAGAGAAATTGGAAGAGATTAAATCCGAAACTAAAGACTGGGTAGAATACAATGGTTTTGTGTATATAGCAGGCCAAATATTCCCTGGAGTTAAAATTGATGTTTTTGGAAAATCGATTCCACAAAAGCCTCCAATGTCAAACAAAAAAATCAGAATTGATGCAGGTGAGATAAATACAGAAGGAAAGAAACTCCATGACTGAAATTATTAAAGTAAAGAAACATCTGGATTATTTGTGGGTATCCTTTCCGGATATACTTAATCTTGAGCATCATGGTGCGATTGAAAACCAGATCACAAGTTATATCAATGATGAAGAAAAACGGATCGTTCTTGACTTTAGTAAAACTGGTGTGTTGTACTCATCAGGTTTAGGGCTGCTTATAAGGCTGCGTAGATTGGTGCATGAGGCTGGTGGTTGTTTGTATCTGGTGAATGTTCGTAAAGAGGTAATAAATCTGCTCTCCACTATGAATCTGGATAAGGTGTTCCAGATTTTTTCAACCGATGTGGAATTTGAGCTTTCACAGGATGATATACTGGATAGATATTTAAATCATCATGATTTGGAATTTCTCTTTACCTCTCAAATAGAATCTGGCATTTGCAGAATCATTTTCGGAGGAAGAATGATAACCGGCAGAGATTTCACCTCCTGCAAGGCCTTCGCACCCCGCTTGGGAGTTTCAGACTATGTATTTGATCTTCGGGGACTTGAACTAATTGATAGTCAGGGTGTTGAGATTTTGATTTCACTTGCAAATAAGATAAAAGCTTCCCGGGGTGAATCCAGAGTTTTCGGGGCTTCAGAACTTGTCAGAGAGCTTATAGAAGCCTTTGACAGGGATGGACTGTTTGTTTTCTGTAAATCAGAGAAAGATGCGCTTGTTTAATTTACTTTTATAAAATAAAATAAACTTTAAAACTCTTCCTGCTCTGTAGAAGGCTTCTGAAGAGTTTCAATTTTCAACTTTTCTATTCTTTGATTGTCCATTTTCAAAACTGTTATTCGCAGACCATTATAATCAAACTGCACATCTTCCTGTGGTATGTCTCCATACTCATGGTAAACAAGCCCTCCAAGAGTATTGTAATCAATATCCTCAAGCTCAAGATTGATCTCCAGCTCTTCACTGAGATCATGCAGGTCTATGTGAGGGTCTACAATGTAAGTGTTGGGAGAGATTTTGACAATCTCCTTTTCTTCTACATCGTATTCATCTTGTATATCTCCAACAATCTCCTCAAGAATATCTTCCATTGTAACCATTCCTGCAGTTCCGCCATATTCATCCACCACAATTGCAAGGTGGATATGCTTGATCTTAAACTCCCTCATCAGGGTGTTGACCTTTTTTCCTATGGGAACGAAATGGGGCTTTTTTATCATATTAGACATATTCCAGGACTCGATATTGTTTTCTGAAAGCCAGCTAATGATATCTTTTGCATACAGGACACCAATAATATGATCTATTGACTCTCTATACACCGGGATTCTGGAATGCCCTTCTTCACGTATGATTTTAAGAACCGCCTGCATCTCGGAATTTACGTCAAGCCCCTTTATATCTATTCTTGGAACCATTATCTCATCTACGGTCGTATCGCTCAAATCGAAAATACTTCTGATCATTTCACGCTCTTCTTTGTTCAGACCTTCTGTTGTGTCTACAGAGGTCATTTTCGCCTTCTCCCTATCAGTAAGAAATGACAATTTCTCATCATAGTTGAGCACTTGCAGAGCAAACCTGTGTATCGAAGTGAAAGAAGATACAAAGGGCAAAAACAGCCAGCTTAAAAGCCTGTAGGAGTAGTATGAAAACGGCAAATAGCTTCTGTACCATCTTAAGGCAAAGGCACGGGGTATTTGGTGTGCAAAAAGTTCAAGAATCACAACTGAAAAAAGAAGTGATATCAAAAATCGTTCAACCTGTGGCAGATCAGGAAAAAGATAGCCAAGGTAACCAAAGCTTAATATGGCAAATGATGTATTGGCAAGCGTTTTTCCGAAGGATACATTTCCGCTTAAAAGTGCCCGTTTTTTGAGAATCTGTTCGATTCTTGATGTGTAAAAGCGAAGATGTTCATCTTCCGATGCTTGGGTTGTACGGTCAAGTGATGTAAAAACAATTTTTACTATAGAAAAATATATGGATACTAAGAAACTGATAATTAGCCCTGTAATGTAAAATGTTACTGCTGGGTGGCTATACAAAAAAAGACCTCCTTTTGATGGCTATACTGTTCAGGAGCTGTAAATTCTCCTGATCAAAGCCCTTAATCAGCTAATTGGGAGAAGTTTAATAAAATAATATTTGTCTTTGATACTTTCATTTACTGTGAAAGTATATATGTTCTTTGGCCTCCATAATATCTCTCTCCCTGCTATCCTCATGATCATAACCAATCAAGTGAAACAAGCCGTGGATAAATAGACGCAAAATCTCCTGATCATACCCGGTTTCATACCTGCGGCCCTGAACCAATGCTCTTTGCAGTGATATGTAGATCTCTCCAAGTAGATCAGGATCATTGAAGCTAAAGGAGAGTACATCGGTTGCTTTATCTTTTCCTCTGAACTGGTTATTGAGCTTACGGATTTTGTAATCGGAGCAGAGTACAACGATTGTACCTTGTTCCTTAGATACATTCTCATCTTCATAGATATTTCCCGCAACTTTATGAAGGTCTGCTTTAGGGTATGGTAGACTTTTGTAGTCGTGAATTATCTGAAGATTCAGCCTGCTCTCCCTTTTTTGTTGTTATTTGTGATTGACTATATATAGAAATATCATATATATAAAATAAATAGTGTAAAACAAATTTCACAGTTGCATAACAATTTTTTGGGGTTATTTTTATATATTTACAGGTAATCTGTATGAAAAATTACCCGCAAAAATGCTTTTGCTACATTTTTTTCCACAGTAGAATTTGCTAACCGAGAGTTCCCGAAGAATGGAGCAGCTCAGAAATGATGGGGTACTGGATCGATGAGCGCCTTGAAATACTTGTAAGAGAAAAACGGGGACGCTCGGATCTTGGCTTACCTTAAGTGGGTTTTACATTATTTGATAATGTTGGAATCCAGAGTTGTGTTATCCTGGATTATCAGAGTTTCAGATGTGGAGTTTGTTATTGTAATATCACCCACGATTTTAACGTTATTCCCAAAAACCACATCACCATTAATTTTAAACGAGTTACAATCGATTAGCGAGGGAGCACCGTAGGGGAAGCGCTGTTGTAGCTGATCTACCTGTGCGTAATACAGAGGATCGAGGGTAATGCTGGGATTGCCAGGTCCTCTGGCGGGGTTTACAACTATTTTGCTTTCTTCTGTGACATCATAATAATCGGACCATAGTAGAAGAAGGTCTTCGCAACTTTTCACAGGTGCAAATCTTGATCTGGGTACTCTCAATGCAGCACTGTTTTCAAATATTGATATGGCAGAGCCCATTGCACTCTCCAATTGGTACACAAGAGGTGTTGTTTTGTCTCTTGGGTTGAGGTGCTTTGAGTTTGCAATCATGGGCAATTTTATTTGCTTGTCTTTTTTGAGCTGCTGCTTAAGGGCTGGTAGATTCAGCCATAGATTGTTTGTGTTGAAGAATTTGTGAAGATTTGTATCAGAAAACTTCAGGGTATCCTCTTTGGGGCATTGGGCGGATTCACGTAGAATGAGTTGGCCATCTTTGGTTTTTGCCAGGTGGCCACCCTTTCTGTCCATGAAAGTCCGCTCTGTTACTTCCATTAAAAACGGAAATTTGTTTTCATGAAAATACCCCAAAATATTGGTGTCGAGTGAAGCTCCCAGGTTATCTATGTTGGAGATAAAGGCATAGTGATAACCTGATTCGATAAGTTTATCCAGAATGCCGGAAGTCGCCAGGGATGTGAAAATGTCACCATGGCCGGGTGGATTCCACTCCAATGCAGGGTTTTCGCTGTAGCATGCCGGTTTTAGTGTGGATTGAAGTACTTTTGGAAATTTATTCTGCAAAAAAGAAAGGGGAAAAGAGGTCGAGATATCGGAATATGATTCCAAAGCCTTCAAAGAATCAGCATCTGTTTTGAAGCTGTTCATCAGCAGCAAGGGAACAGAAAGAGAGTGTTTTTTGTTTAATGCTCTGATTTGAAGTGCAGTGATATCCAAAAAGGTAGACCCATTCTTTACCCCTATAAGTGATTTTGCCCTGTTTAGCCCCATGGTGGTTCCAAGCCCACCATTTAGTTTTAAAATTACGGCTTTATTCAGAACTTTTTCACCCACCGACTCATAGCGGTTTAGGGATCTAAGCTCATCAAGTTCATCTCTTTCAAGGGGTGAAATCTGCTGTTCAGGAATAATGCCGCTGCACCCCTTTGAAAGATCACTGTAATAAGAGATGAATGTGTCAATTACAAGAGGGGCAAGTCCCTCCTGTTTCATTTTCTCGATAAAGAGCTCTTTTTTGTTAATCATTTTCCTCATTAATATGTTATGTTGAAATTTTTTTGATTTCAAATTTCATGGTTCCACGAGGTGCCTGTGCTTCGATAATATCACCTACCTTATGACCAAGCAAAGCTGTTGCCACAGGAGAGTTTACTGAGATTTTCCCTGCTGCAGGATCCGCTTCCTCTGTGCCGGTTATGCTGTACTCAATCTCTTCCTCAAAATCGAAATCCCATAATAGCACTTTGGTTCCTATGATCACTTTATCAGTTGATACAGAATCCATGTTTACAATTACAGCCCCGGAAATCTTCATCTCAAGTTCACTGATTCTGATTTCATTCATCTGAAGAGCATGCTTTGCTGCTTCATACTCTGCGTTCTCTCTTAAATCACCATGAGAACGAGCCTGATCAAGTTGCTGTGCAATTTCTCTACGGCGTTTAGTTTTGAGGTATTCAAGGTCTGAAACCAGCTTCTGATACCCCTCTTCGGAAACATATGTTTTTTCCATAGTTAACCTCCGGATTGTGGAGAGGACAAAAAAAAAGCCTCCCTCACCAATCTCTATAAATTAGTGAAAAAGCCATAAGTATTTTATTTCGGAAATGTATATATTCAAATTACATCAAGTTTCATCTAAATGCAAAAACTAAGAGTAAAAGGGTAATATGAAAGAAAAAATCGCTAACCTAAAAAAGATAATCTCTGATTGTGAGTCTGTAGTTATCGCCTTTTCGGGCGGAGTAGACAGCACAATGCTTGCTGCTGTAACAGCTGATGTATTACCGAAAGAAAATATTCTCCTCATAACAGCAAATACTTCCACCTTTGCAAAAAAAGAGCTTCTGGAATCAAAACAGATTGCAACAACTCTTGGCTTGCGTCAGGAGATTATAGGATTTGAGGAGTTGGATGTAAAAGAGTTCTCAGATAATTCGCCTGAACGTTGCTATTATTGTAAGCGGGAATTGTTTTGCAGAATAAAAAAGATTGCAAGGGAACGAGGGCATAATGTGGTGTTTGAAGGTAGTAATAAGGATGATCTTGCCGATTACCGTCCGGGCCTGCGTGCGGTTGATGAAAATGGTATCAGATCCCCCTTAAGGGAGGCTCAGCTGACTAAGGATGAAATACGTCAGATATCCGCAGAGATGTCTTTGGCAACAGCTTCAAAACCAGCTATGGCCTGCCTTGCCTCCCGGTTTCCATATGGAGAGAAAATCACAAAAGAAAAGCTCCAAAGAGTAGGCTTCGCAGAGGAAAAAATCGCCTCTCTCGGTTTCAGACAATTCAGAGTCAGAAGCCACAATGATCTTGCACGGGTTGAAGTCGAACCTTCAGAGATGAACTGTGCATGGGAAAAGAGAGATGAAATTGCGCTGATATGTAAAAAGGCAGGCTTTATATACAGCGCACTTGATTTTACCGGATATCGTAGCGGTGCAATGAATGAAGTCTTGTAGGAATAATCTCACTGAAAAAATAAAGGCCCTGCATATGATGCAGAGCCTTTATTTTTAAATATTTCACCTTTTTTGCTAATCGACAATCTGAGGTATCAACTCCGTTTCAAGCTCTTCACCTGAAAATTCAAAGTCTTCGTCTACATTGAGGGTTTGATTTGCCTCAAGTCGATTTTTTGCCTGATTTAGCATCCTTTTGAAAGTTGCGTTATCAGGGTCTCTCTCCAGAGCTTCCTTCATTTTTTCAATGGCAAGCTCTTCTCGGTTACCGAGCATATAAAGCTCGTGTCTTAGTACACTCAGACGCCACTCCCACGGAAACAATTCAAGGCAAAGGTCTACAAACTCTATTGCCGACTCAAGGCGTAATTCACGCATTTGGCTTAGCGTTTCAAGCTCCTGGGCATGTTCCTCAGGCTCACTTTCCTTGAGCTTTTGAATACTATCGTCAAGTATCCTGATCTCCTCGTGAAATTGCGAGCTTGTGTTGGCAAGAAACATCAGATAACTTGAGGCTGTTCTATATGATGTTGAGGTAAGTAAGGTTGCTTCTTCGCCCAGACTTCTGAATTGATACACGTTGTTCAGGAGATATCTGGTGCGTTCGATATCAACCTTCATATTTTCTTTGGAAACAGGTTCGGGCACAACACGATGCACAAACCCCTGTGTTTTAAGATAGGGCTCCAACCCTATAAGATTGTTCCTACCAACAGACATGGAAATGTAAATCGGTTTTTTCCATGCGTTTGCGTCAATTATGTGCAGAAGCATCCTGTCCTGAATCCGCAAATGATTGTGTACCTGAAATCCCGGAAATTCAACCGTGATACCTGCTCTTCTCAGAGAAATGTTGGTACTCCGGGCATAAGGGTTTTGAATAAATTTTAAACTGTCAATTTCCTCATCTGTAAACCTGATCGGTACTTTTGGCTCAAGATCCTTAATTTGTTTAATATACCACCCTGTATTGAGAAGACTCAGATTAACCACCCGTACATCGGTGCGGATACCGTACGCTTCCTGAAGTGCCCACAGGGGATAGGTATCATTGTCTCCTGTGGTGATGAGTATCCCGTTTTCTTCACAGCTCATAAGAAGATTATAGGCATAATCAAACGCTACCCAGTCATTGCTCCTGTTGTTCAGGGAGTAGTTGGTTGTAAGTGGTATAGCGGGTGAAGCTATCAGCAGCAATGCGCAAACCGGGGCCAGTGTTGAGCGCATCATCTGGTCTTTTGAAGAGAAAAGTTTGTGAAGCAAACATGATGCTGCTATACCGATCCACATACCAAAAAACATAAATCCTGCGGTGAAAAAGTAATCACGAATCCTAACTTCACGATGAACTAAGGGCATAGAACCTGGCCGGCCAGCTTCAATCCACTGCTCATACATAGCTCTCTCAGGGCGTGTCCCGTCAGCAAAATTCATGTAAAAAACCATGCCTATGGTGGTAACCATAACAAGAGAAATCAGGAAAATGGCAATCGGACGGTTTTTCTTGAAAAGATAGTACCAACCGTACAGCATTAAAAATGTTGGAAGAAGGTAGGTAAGCAGCTTGCTCATACCCGCACCAAAACCATTTTTAAAGAAACTTACTGCTGTGTCATATTCACCAAGTCTGAAAAATTGTGTAAGGTGGAAACCTCCATATCCCATATGTTCATCAATACCAAACTGCGTTCCCAGAGCACCACGACGCCAGAACATACGACGCAACATGCTTTCATTGCCATACTGTCTCCGCTCCAGAAAATCTATAAGTGTATCCAGATTATCGGGATGATTCATGTTGATTATTGGTTCTAAGGCAGAGCGTATTGGAATAAAGGTATGTACGGAGTATCCAAGGATTGCAAAAAATCCCATCCAGAAGCAAAGGCGCCATTTGTACTGATGTTCGCCACCGCCCACAAATGCCATTAATGCCAGAGTGATGGTGACCACAGGACCCACGACAATAAAACTGGAAAGACTATGAAGCACTGAGGCCATGAGTAATCCTGTTGTCCAAAGCCTCCAGTCATATCTTTTCTCCTCATCCACAAGTATCATAAAAAGAAAAGCAGAAGGGAGTACTACCATGGTATACATATGAATCGATATTCCAAGAAAGGCAAGGAATGTTACAAGCACAAGAATTCGGTCGCGAAGGGGGTTAGTGCTCTGATGCCACACAAGCATCAGCCATGTACAGATCGCTATCACAAGCATTGAAACATTATAAACAGATGTCTCTACCGCGCTGAACCAGAATGTATAACCAAATACTGCAAAAAGAGCTGCAGTGATTCCACCTGTATACACCGTGATTTTTTTATTCAGAGAATCAGGTATACCTGTAAAACTGATGATTACCCTTACGGCTGCCAGATAAATAAATACAGCAGTCATGGCACTGGCCAAAACGATAGTTAAGTTCATTCTGTAACCAACATCATCAAAAAACTGGAATGCCATGCTGGAAACACGCATGAGAAGAACAAAAAAAGGATTGCCCGGTGGGTGAGCAATTCCAAGTGAGTGCCCCGCGGCAATATACTCTCCACAATCCCAGAAAGCCACAGTCGGGGCTACTGTAGTAAAGAACGCAATGAAGGCAGCAACGAAAACGCCGATTGCTATGATTCGATTCAATTTTGAATGTGCCTGTTCCACGAAAAGATCCTTTCCCAGTTGATAATATGGGGGTTAGAGAAAAAGTTGCTTAGGAAAATACTGCGGTTTAGACCAGAGCGTCAATATGCAAATACGCAAATGGAATTCTTTTATTATTTCTTAATTATCAAAATTCGCTTTGATTTTAGAAATAAATGAATAATATTCAATATTTATTGTGCAAGTACAAAATAGTATGTTTAGTAGTTTTTTAGTTTTTTGGTTAAAATGCAAATGAGTTTGTTCCATATTTTCAAATCAGGAGAACATTGTAGATGTCAGAGAAGTTTATCTATTACATGAACCGACTAAACAAAATTCATCCTCCAAACAAAGAAGTGCTTAAGGACATATCGCTCTCTTTTTACTATGGTGCAAAAATTGGAATCATTGGTGTGAATGGGTCCGGTAAAAGTACGCTTCTTAAAATTATGGCAGGACTGGATACCGATATACAGGGTGAAGCATGGTTGGAGAAGGGCAGAACAGTGGGTTACCTTCCACAGGAACCACAGCTTGATGAGAGTCTTGATGTTTTGGGGAATGTGGAGCTGGCTGTTAAGGATACACGTAAACTTCTTGAAGACTTTGAAGATATCTCTGCAAAATTTGCCGAGCCAATGAGTGATGACGAGATGGATAAGCTTCTGGATAAACAAGCTAAACTTCAGGACCGCATTGATGCGGTGGATGCCTGGGAGCTGGACAGACAGCTTGAAATTGCAATGGATGCACTTAGGTTGCCTCCGGGTGATGCAAAACCGGCAAACCTGTCCGGAGGAGAAAAAAGAAGGGTGGCACTGTGCAAACTGCTTTTGCAAAAACCTGATCTTTTACTACTGGATGAGCCCACAAACCATCTCGATGCAGAATCCGTGGCATGGCTTGAACGTCACCTTAAGGAATACGCCGGATCTGTGATTCTGGTAACCCATGACCGCTATTTCCTGGATAATGTTGTACAGTGGATTCTTGAACTGGACAGAGGCAGAGGTATTCCATGGAAAGGAAACTATGCTTCATGGCTTGAGCAGAGAACTGAGCGCATGGCCACAGAAGAAAAGGAGATGAGTAATCGTCAGAAAAGATTAAAACAGGAACTTCAGTGGGTTAGGATGTCACAGAAGGCTCGTCAGGCAAAAGGGAAAGCTCGTCTTAACGCTTATGAGGAGTTGCGCTCTATTGAAGCTCCTGAAGAGCTCAGGGCTGCAAGTATAGTTATTCCTCACGGACCGCGTCTGGGGAATGTGGTGATTGAGGCAAACGATCTCTCCAAAGCATATGGAGATAATCTTTTATTTGAAAATCTTAATTTTAGCCTGCCACGCGCTGGTATTGTGGGCATCATCGGGCCCAACGGTGCCGGTAAAACCACTCTCATGAACATAATTATGGGTAAGGAAAAGGCCGATTCTGGTAGCCTTTCGATCGGGGATACTGTTTCACTCAGTTATGTGGATCAGGTTAGGGACGCATTGGATGGAGATAAGACTGTTTTTGAAGAGATCACTTCCGGTAAGGATAGTATTGCTCTGGGCAATGCTGAAGTCAATTCGCGTGCCTATGTTGGAAAGTTCAATTTCTCCGGCTCTGATCAGCAGAAAAAAGTTAAAACCCTCTCAGGGGGAGAGCGCAACAGGGTACATCTCGCAAAAATGCTTCAGATTGGTGGGAATGTGCTTCTGATGGACGAACCTACCAATGATCTGGATGTGGAAACACTTCAGGCTCTGGAGGTGTCTATAAGTGATTTCTCCGGATGTGTTGTGGTGGTTACTCATGATCGTTGGTTTCTGGACAGAATCGCTACTCACATTCTTGCATTTGAAGGAGACAGCAGCGTTGTATGGCATGAAGGTAACTATCAGAGCTATGAGGAAAACAAACGGAAGCGCCTGGGTATAGAGGCAGATCAACCTCACAGAATTAAGTATAAACCTTTACACCGGTAATGAGGGAGTGATTAAAATGGTTGAAGAAACACTGAATCGAATAGAACAGGAAATCGTTGAAAATGACCTGTTGGATGATCAGAAAAAACAGGAACTCAGAGATCTTTTAGCCCAGTTAAGGGTGGAAATCCTAAAGCTCAATACCACAAACAGCTCAGAGGCTGCCAGTATAGCAAATTATGCCGAAACCTCTTTCAGAGAAGCTATCCGCAGGGAAAAATCCACTGAATTGCTTCGGCATAGCGTGGAAGGATTGTCTATTTCTGCAAGGAAATTTGAGATCACACACCCAACGCTTACTGGAATTATTAATAATATTGGACAGACTTTGGTGAATATTGGGATTTAGTTTGGGAGAGCGTTTAAACGGAGGGGAGAGGATTCGAACCTCCGGTAGGGTTGCCCCTACGCAGGTTTAGCAAACCTGTGCCTTAAGCCGACTCGGCCACCCCTCCTTAAACGGGAAATAAATATAACTCTTTTCTCTGTTACTTACAAGTATTAAATTGTAATTCTCTTCAATTTTTTTAAATGCAGTAAGTATTTATGGTTTAGGGCTTTTACATTATAACGGAAAGTTGTATTTTTTTATACCATAATTTTGCTTTAAAATGTATAATATGTATATATGAAAGCAGCAGGTGTGTGCACAATCCGTATCATAAGTAATTTTTCTTTTAAAAAAAACAGGCATTTACAGAGCATTTTCACGATTTTCATATCTCTGCTACGGACCAAAGAATAAATATGAACAGTAATAATCTCCGAGAAACCTTCTACAGATATCTACGATACTTCCTTGCAAAAGATGAATCTACTGCTACTGTGCATGACAAATATATGGCACTCTCCTATGCCGTAAGAAGTGAACTTGTTGATCACTGGATAGAAACCCAGAAACAGTATAAGCTAAAATCTCCAAGAAGGGTTTATTACCTTTCAATGGAATATATCTTTGGCAAAAGCCTTCAGCAGAATATCATTAACCTTGAGATCAACAATCCTATCGAATCAACCATTCAGTCCTTAGGGTTTTCGGTTGATAACCTTTTTAAGCAGGAAGATGATTTTGAATTGGGAAACAACGGAAAAGGCAGGTCTTCAGCCTGTTTTCTTGAATCTTCTGCTACACTGAATCTTCCTGTAATGGGGTATGGACTACGCTACGATTATGCTCAGTACAGACAGGAGATCATCAATGGTTCGCAGGTTGAAAAACCCTTTGACTGGCTTCATCGCGGACATCCCTGGGAAATAGTACGGCCAGAATATTCCTGTACCGTTCAGTTTGGGGGGAGTTGTCACAGAAAAGATGAAGCCCAACCATTAGGGCCCTATGAATGGAATGGCGAAGAACTGGTTCATGCTATACCATATGATATTCCAATAGCGGGATACTGCAACAGCACTGTGAACACCCTGAGATTATGGTCTGCCAGAGCTGATGAGGAATTTCTGCCAGATTATTCCAACCATGGTGACTATGTACGTGCTATCAATGATAAAAACAGATCAGGGCAAATCACTCAGATTCTTTTCCCTGAAGAGGATGTCAGAAGAGCTCATGACATGCGATTAAGACAGCAGTACTTTTTTGTCAGTGCTGCCCTTCAGGATATTATACGCAGATATAAAATTATCGATGGTGATCTGAGAAAACTTGCTACCAAAATGGCTATTCAGATCAATGGCAGCAGATGTGCTCTGGCAATACCGGAATTGATGCGTATTCTGATTGATCAGGAAAATATGCAATGGGAAGAGGCCTGGAATATAACCAAAAAAGTTTTCGCCTATACCAGTAATTCCGTAAACCGTGACTACCTTGAAACCTGGCCGGTGTATAAGATCGCTCAAATACTGCCAAGAATTATGCAGATAATATTTGATATAAACCAGGTCCATCTTGATGAGGTCAGAGCTAACCGTGGAGACCAAAGTAATCTGCTTAGAGAGCTTTCCCTTATCGAAGAGGGTGAAGTTAAAAAAGTACATTTTGCAGATCTGGCTGTCACTGGATCTTTTTCAACAAATGGAACCTCCCGGGTTCACACTGATATTCTGACAAGAAAAATTTTCCCCCACTTCTCAGATTATTTTCCGGAGCGTTTTAGCTGCAAAACAAATGGTATTGCCCACAGACGTTGGCTTTTGAATGCGAATAAACCACTTTCTAACTTCATAAAGCGACATATTGGCAAATCATGGATCTATGATTCAGAAAAATTATCAGAACTGGAAAAATTAGCCTCTGATGAAAAGTGTATAGGGGAGCTCGCCCAAATAAAAAGCAGCAACAAACGTAAACTTACAGGGAGCATAAAGGAAAAAACAGGCGTAATTTTAGATGATACTATGCTTTTTGATGTTCACGTTAAATCTGTCCATACGGGAAGACGACAGGATCTTCATATCCTGCATATTTTGCACAGGTATCTCAGGGCAAAAGCGGGTGAGGAGATCACCACTCCCCGGGCATATGTTTTTGCAGGCAAAGCTTCGCCTTCAGACTTTCTGGCTAAGCAGATTATTCATCTGATAAACATTACCGCTGAACTTATAAACAATGACCCTCAGGTCAGTGATGTTATGAAAGTGGTTTTCATACCCGATTTTGGAATGAGCTGGGCAGAGCAGATAGTCCCCGCAACGGATCTTTCTGAACAGATTTCAAGTCCTGAATATGAAGCATCAGGAACATTCAATATGAAGTTTGCATTCAATGGGGCAATTACCATTGCAAGCCGAAGTGGATCAAATATCGAACTTCTCGAAAAAATCGGTGAAGATAACCTGTTTGTCTTCGGAAAGAGTTTTGAAGATATCAAAAACAACCACTACAACAATCCTTCTGATGTATTGAATTCAAACAACAGTCTAAAAGAGGTGTTTTCTTTTCTTGAAGGACATCTGCCGTCAGTGTCAGGTGGGCATGAGATATATCCGTTAATATCAAATATCTGTGATTCTGACAGACAGTATGTAATTCGGGATTTTGATGAGTACACTGAAACTCAAAGAAAAATAGATCTTCTTTATCAAAACAAAACTGAATGGTTCCGTAAATCTCTTCTAAATATTGCCAGAGTTGGCTGGTTTTCAAGTGACAGACTGGTCAGGGAGTATGCCCGGGATGTTTGGAAAGTCTCTGTATGAAAAAAACAAATGAACTAAAGGGTATTTCAGTTGTATCCGGATGGGGAATAGGGAAGGCCTACTTTGTAGGACGTGCTGTTCAAAACTCCTCAGCAGTGACCATCTCGCGCCAGGATGTTGGTAACGAGATTATTCGTTTTGGGGAAATACGGGAAGAAGCAAAGAAAGACTATCGCCAGTTAATTCAAGAACAAAATAATGGGGCCACACTTGATATCTCCATATTAAACATCTATGAACATATTCTCGATGACCCTGCGTTTATCGGACAGGTGGTTGAGACCATAACAACCCGTCTTTATGATCTTGAAAGTTCTATAAGACTTGTATCCAACGATTTCATCAAAAGGTTTGAGTCTGCAGGAACTTCTTACTTTAGAGAAAGATCGAGCGATATGGTGGAGGTGTGTGAGAAACTGATCTCCTGCATACACCAGGATAATGGAAGAGCCCGATCCTTTATTGAGCCGGTTGTGATGGTTGTAATGAGGACATTTACACCTACTGATATCCTCTCCTATGATAAATCTCAGATCCAGGCCATTATTACCACAAGTGGTGGTAAGACCTCTCATGCGGCTATTCTGGCACGTTCATATTCAATACCGGTGATTTCAGGTATTCGTAATATTGCAAACAGCATCCACCCAGGGGATCAGGTTCTTGTGGATGCGGATAAAGCAACTGTATATGTACGGCCAACAGCAGCGGTTACAAGCAAATACAGGCATTTACAAGCAGACGATGACAAGATTACCAGACTCAAAACCAAATGGCGAAAACCTGTTTACACAAAAGACGGGGTAAAACTGGAGGTGCTTGCCAATATTTCTCTTCCCGATGATATTGACGAAGCTGTTGAGTATGGGGCTGATGGAATCGGACTGGTCAGAACTGAGTATATTCTCTCAAATAGAAAAGAAATGCCTTCTGAAGATGTTCAGTTGTCCTATTATGAAGAGATATTTAGAAAAAGTAAAGAAAAACCATGTGTTATAAGATTAATGGATATAGGTGGGGATAAAATTCCGCAGTTTTTCGAAATGCCTCAGGAGTTTAATCCATTTATGGGGTGGAGAGCAATACGTATATTTCTGGATTGTAAAGATATCTTTATCACACAAATCCGAGCAATACTTAAAGCTGGTAAAGGGCATAATTACTCTATTATGGTACCCATGGTTACTACTTTGCAGGAGTGGCTTGCAGCCAAAAACCTGATCAGGGAAGTCGCCTCAGAACTGAATATGGATATGCCTAAATGCGGAATACTTTTCGAAGTACCTCTTTCTATTCTGGAAATGAACACATTTATGAAAGAGATCGATTTCGCTTCAATAGGTACTAATGACCTTATACAGTATCTCAGCGCCGCAGACAGAAATAATTCAAAAGTAAACTATCTCTATAACCCGATTGAGCCTGCTTTTCTGCGTATTATAAGGACCGCCATAAAAACCGCAAATGACAATGGTATGCCTCTTTCAATCTGCGGGGAAATGGCTGGTAACCCCCACCACACGCTTTTACTCATGGGGCTTGGGTTACGCCGTTTCAGTGTAATACCTCGTAATATACCAATCATTAAAGAGATTATCTCTCAGATCAGTTTGATTGAAGCCGTAGAACATATCTCTCATATCGATGCCATTGAAACTACTAAAAACATGGCGAGCTGGCTTACTGCTTCAAATCAGCGTATGCTTGGTGATGCCCTTGACAGATATCCTTCTTTGGAAGATATGCTCTGATTTCTCTCTCAGCTACGCTCCATACCAATCAGTCTCAGAAACTCATTTCTTGTGCTGTTTTCATCCCTGAAACTGCCAAGCATAGCAGAGGTTATCATTTTGGAATTCTGCTTTGAAACCCCACGCATCATCATACACAGGTGCTGCGCTTCGATTACAACTCCTACTCCTTCTGCTCCTATCGGCTCCATTATTGAACTTGCGATCTGCTGGGTGAGGCGTTCCTGTACCTGAAGTCTTCTGGCGAAACAATCAACAAGTCTTGCAAGTTTACTTACACCATAAACCTTGTTCTGTGCTATATAACCTATATGACATTTGCCAACGAACGGCAACATATGATGCTCACACATACTGTACACTTCGATATCTCTTACGATTATCATGTGATTGCATTCTTCTGTGAAGATTGCTTTTTTTATTATATCTTCAGGCTTTTGAGAGTAACCCTGCATAAGGTATTCATATGATTGGCATACCCTGGCTGGTGTATCAATTAACCCCTCACGATTCGGATTTTCTCCTACAGCTTCAAGTATCACTCTCACAGCATCTTCAATTTGTTTACTTTTGTATTTTTTTACATTCACTTACGGTGCTCCTTAACCCAGAGAGATAGTAAAATAAGAGTTGTCAGGAAATAAGAATTTTATAAGAATAAGCATATTTAGTATCAGAGATAAAATATATCCGGCTCTGCACTGATTTAAACACCAAGTTTATTCTGTTGGGTGGGTATTCTTGCACATTTGAATTTTCCTATCCACTCAGCTCTGTTGTATATTTCATCTTTGAGGGCAAATTTGTCATTAGTCCTGTAATCATTAGTATATTTATACCAGTATAATCGCCTTTATCCGGAGGAATAATCTTGAAAGACAGTATAAAAAAAGGATCGTCCTATAAGAAAGCGATACTCTTATTGGTTGTTTTAATTATGATATCCGTTCTTTATTATCGGGTTAATCAGAGCGGGTTTATCTCAGGGCTTGCCGGGTATCTTAATGTGGAATTTGAAAGTTACCGTAATTTAATCCAGTTCGAAGAAGAAGAGAAAGGTCAGATCAGGGGAAAGCTAGCCGGGTTATGGGAGTTTTCTCAAGGTGATCCTGATAGTGATGCGGTATCAAAAGTCGAACGTCTGGAACTCAATGAGAATGGGATTGTATGGCATGTGATTCACTGGACTCTGAATCTGCCTTCAGGGGAACAGGTAAATATTGCTCAGGGGAGACATGGTTACTATGAGCCTTTTTCATTC
The DNA here is from genome assembly GCA_001045525.1 of Chitinispirillum alkaliphilum. Classification (NCBI taxonomy): domain Bacteria; kingdom Pseudomonadati; phylum Fibrobacterota; class Chitinispirillia; order Chitinispirillales; family Chitinispirillaceae; genus Chitinispirillum; species Chitinispirillum alkaliphilum. Next base: position 223,872 of record LDWW01000003.1, read on the forward strand.
AGTCATGATGAGAGTGTGATATATTGTGAAGCCTGGGTGATACGTCAGGCTTTTGCAAATGAAAAGGACACCTGCTATGGAGAGAGTCAGGTACTGGAGATGTGGGAGTTCGATATTAGAGATGATGTGCTTGAGTTTAATAAGAGGGATTTCGCCGCTTATACCGGTGAGCTTAGAGAGTTCTTTCCACAGGTAGAGATAGTGGATGTAATTAATCAGTTTGATCTCGCTTCATGTCGTCGCATCACTGACATCTCGACTCTTGCAAAGAGAGTTTTAAGCCAGAAATTGGAAATGGACGTCAAAAAAGATGATTCAAAAACTATAGAGGATATGATCAGAACCTACTATGAACCTATAGTAATAGAGGAAATGGTACGTACATACAAAACCGTATCTGTTCCGGACAGTGCAGAATTAACTATAACTGTCACTCCGGAAGGCAGGGTCTCAAATGTAAGAAACAATAACCGTAAGCTCACAGCAGTGCGGTTCAATGATGCACTGATCAGAGAAATAGGTACCTGGAGATTTCCGGCTTCTGATAAGGAACAGAGAATCAATCATACAATCCGGTTCAGATTATGATATGTTTGGTCAATTTGTCTATAGGTACATTACCCATACATTGGTATCTGTTAAGGTTTGCGGGATTCTGAAATCCGGGGAGATGAACATAATTTCCGTTCAGCTTAACCCCAGGGACAAACCAGACTCAGACAATGTGCAGTCCGCAGAAATAGATAACTGGGCCGGCTACATTGAAGAGTTCCTTAACGGAGATCGGAAAGCTTTTCCAAAACCGATTCCGCTCTTGAAAAAAAGTCTGACCCCATTTCAAAATAGAGTTCTTGATGCAGCAAGCAAAATAGAGTGGGGGAGTACAATCTCATACAGTGAGCTTGCGGCCCAGGCAGGAAATGAAAAAGCAGTGCGGGCAGCAGCTTCTGTTATGGCCTCTAATCCGCTCCCTCTAATTATACCCTGTCACCGGGTAATCAGAAGTGACGGATCAATAGGAGGGTATATGAGACAGACCATTGGAAAAACTATTAGTCTGAAAAAAAAACTTCTGGAAAGAGAAAAAAGTAATCAAATACCTTTGTGTAAATGAATCTTAGTTTCGGTATTGTTGAAGTTTTAGTGCGGTTTCGATAGCTTTTATCAAACTCTCTTCGGATGCAATTCCTTTTCCGGCAATATCAAAAGCAGTTCCGTGTCCCACTGAAGTTCTTATAATCGGTAAACCAATGGTGATATTAACTCCGTTATGGAAATTACGTGACTTCAGTGCGACAAATCCATGATCGTGGAGCATCGACACCACTCCATGGAACTCTCCTGAGAAAGCTCTCATAAAAACAGTATCCGGTGGAAGAGGGCCCCTCACAGAAACACCTTCATTCTTTGCTTTGTGTATGGCTGGTTGTATCGATTCCGTTTCTTCACTTCCAAAAAGACCGTTTTCTCCAGCATGGGGGTTGAGACCTCCCACAGCAATAACGGGATCTGGTATGCCGATACCTTTTAAATATTCACATAACAGCCTTATTGTTGTGTAAACACGTTGCGTTGTCACCCTCTCTATCGCTTCGCGTAATGAACAGTGGGTAGTGACATGTGCAACTGCCACACTATCCAATTGAAACACCATTGAAAAATTATCTGTACGGGTGTAGTGAGCAAAGATTTCCGTATGGCCCTGAAACGGTATCCCAGCCATCTTAAGCGATTCTTTATTGATAGGATTTGTTATAACACCGCTTGCTTCACCGTTAAGTGAGAGCTCAATTGATTTCCTGATATACCGATAGGCGGCATCTGCACAGTTGCTTTGAGGTTTTCCGATACAAAAAGAATCCGGAGTGATACTTTCTTGATCTATTACATTAATTGCCCCACTAACGGCATCTTTTGGAGTTTCTACAGGATTGAAATTTTGAGATAACCCCAGAGATCGGGACGTTTTTTGTAATACAGAGATATCACCCAGAACCGACAAATTACCGTTAAAATCAGGTTTCTTTGTGAGCGCTTTAATTGTAATTTCCGGGCCGATCCCTGCGGGATCTCCCATGGTGATTATTAAGTTTTTCAAAAGGAAACAATCCAGTGTATAAGATTAAAAAGGGATAAACTTTTTTTCTCCGGAAACCGATATATTTACTATGAATGAGATAAAGAGAAAACTGATAAATCAGGCTGTTGAGCGCTACACAAGTATTTTCCCCTGTACCAGGGCAAACGATTTAAACGAATGCTTTACGATTGAGGATAATGTTGTTATGTTTTGGTTCAACACAGAAGATAAAACAACTCATATTCTTACCGCAACAGTTCCGCAGATTTAATATTATGTAATAGATAAAGATTTCGAAGATTTGAGCTTTTTATTCAAAGAAAATGATAGTGATTCTGAAAATCGGACCTTAGAAGATATGCAGGTACAGCAGACTGCAAGAAAATTGGCAAAGTTTTCAGGATTTGCCTTTTCTTAAGACGTTAGCAATATTTTCAAGGCTTTGCTCCTGAGCGGTTGAAGCGGCTTTGTTTTCTTTTTGAATCTTCTCGTATATTTCTTCACGATTGACTGCGATTTTTTTGGGCGCTTCTATTCCAAGTTTAACGTTACGCCCATCCATATCAACAATTTTAACAACGATATCATCGCCAATGCGAATAGATTCACCTAATTTACGGGTTAGGACAAGCATGGTTATTGTTTCCTCATAATGGGTTCCTGCGTAGTATATCGGTCATCATCGGTAATAATCTGTTTACCGATTCGCTTGTTTTTATTGATTACAAGAGGGCCGACAAGATTTGCAGTTGATTCAAGAGGGTTTTCTCGGATGGTAACGATACTGTATAAAACCACATCTTCCGGTTTTTCAATTTGTAGCTCTTCAAGCTGCTCCTTAACCAGTTTAGGAGAATACTGTGGAGAGAAAAGCAGTGGATTGATGATTGCGAATCGCAATCTTGAACCATCAACACATACAAGCCACTCAAAAGGCTCATACTCCGGAATCGAAACAATCACATATTCTTTGTTTTTTTCAAACCCCGGTATACCCGAAGGAAACACTATAATGTCACCTTTTGAGTAAACAAGATTTTTAAAGAAATCACTCATATTACAGTTGGCTCCGGAAAATGTCTTGTCATCTTATAAATAAAATCGTTATTTGTTTGAACAAAGTCAAATGTGTAGTGCAAAATCATGTTGTAGAGAATATAGATAATGGAGCCATATTCCTCTCATCTCCCCGTTTGAGAAAACCAAAAAACGGGGAGTGATTCGGAATACAGATCTTATCCAATCAGGCTCAAGACACTTTGGGGGACCATGTTTGCCTGAGCAAGCATTGCAGTTGAAGATTGGGTAAGGATCTGATTGCGAGTGAATTTTGTTGTTTCATAAGCAAAATCAGCATCACGTATCACAGATTCTGCAGCCTGCATATTCTGCTCCTGGTTATCCTGATTGGTCAGCGCATGCTCCAGGCGGTTAACCATTCCTCCAAGCCTTGCTCTGAGCGAGTTTACGTCATTAAGCGCATCATCAAGAGTTTCAATAGCAGCAGTAGCATCGGCCTGGGATGTAACTACTAGGTTTGCTCCATCGATACCCAGAGACGCCGTGTCAACAGGATCAATCATAAACTGCATCGTGTCTGCATCATTGTCGTTGTTGGGGCCTATATGAAGGACTCCACCCGGAAGCTGGCCCCAGGGGGCTTCACCATTGAGCAGTCTTTGGCTGTTATATTGTGTACCAGCTACAATACGGTCAATTTCCTCTTTTAGCTGATCGATTTCTATACCTATATATTCCCGTTCGGTAACGGTAAGGGTATCAGTAGCTGCCTGGATTGAAAGTTCGCGCATACGTTGAAGCATTGAGTTTACTTCCACAAGGGCTCCTTCTGCGATGGAAAGAAGTGATATTCCATCCTGAATGTTACGTGAGCCCATATTGAGACCACGAACCTGAGTGCGGAGCTGCTCTGAAACACTCAAACCTGCAGCATCGTCAGCGGCACGATTAATACGTAGGCCGGTGGACAATTTTTCCAGAGATTTCTCAAGCCCTCTGTTCACACTGCGCAGAGCATTGCCGGTTATCATTGCCGGCACATTGTTGTTGATGCGAGGCATAGTACCCCTCCTTTTCGGTTGTGCTTCCATGCAGCCGGTTACATCCGAACTGCCTTCCCTGGGTCCTCCTGACCATGCCTGAGCTTCCTTGCCACTTTCGGACTTATGTTATATGCAATTGTGATGCCAAGCTATAAATGTGCCCGAAACACCTGTTCTAAGTCGTTTTCCGTATAACCATCCCTGTGTGAAAGGGAAAATTTTTCCCCCTCATCAGAGAAAATTTACCAGCGAAACCTGTATCACTCTGGATGCAGATTTAAGAGCGGCATTATACACATTTTCAGCTAAAGAAAATTTCATTATCGCCTCAGCCATATCTGTATCTTCAAGATTAGACAATAATTCCACCGTTGAAGCGGTTTGCTGCTCATTTCTCTCAAGTGTGGTTTCGAACCTGTTTACACGGGAGCCGTTTTTGGCCTGAGCAGAAAGGAGCGCATCCATCATCTCTGATATCTCATCTATTGCGTTGCGAATCCCGTCTTGATCGTTGGTATGAAGAGACTCATTGAAACGTATCATCGTTCCAAGCATTGTATTGCCCGAGACCGGGTTACTGAAAACCTCTTCCATGGTGATGTTTATTGGCATGATGACACCATTTTCTATCTCTCTGAATACCTCGCCCTGGCCGGTGATGGGTTCTCCGTGGATGTTTTTACCATGTGTTATGTGGTCAAAGCTGATGCTGAACTCACCCGGCTCATAATTGGGACTGCCGGGATCGACATTTACCAGTAAATCGGGATTGTTCAGAGTAATCTCGCCGGTTTGGTAATTGACACTGTAATCCACTCCCTCACTATAGGTGACACCCTGGGCACTGAGGTGAAAACTGCCAGGAAGAATGTTCCGCACAGGTGTACCGCTGAAGCCTTCGAAGAGCTGAACGGTTGTCCCCTCTGCAGCTCCATCAGCCATAAAATAGGCCATTCGCATGTTGTTGTAATCCTGGGCGGTATTGGCTGAGGATTTCTCTACTATGAAAGGGGGAGTTTTAGTCTGAGTGCCATTAAAAACGTAATCACCCTTAAACTGAGTTAGTGCCAGGGCAATCATCTGTCTTGATAACTGGTTTACTTCCTGTTGAATATATGCTCGTTCGTTTTGCCCGATTGTATCGGTTGAGGCCTGGATTCCCAGCTCACGCATTCTTTGCATAAGATCGTTCATGCTGTTCATAGCACTTTCACTTACACTCATATATCCTAGTCCATCTTTGATGTTTCTTTGGAACTGCCTGAGCTGTTTTTCGGAGGTACGCAGCTTTAAAGCATTGGCTACATCAACAGGATCATCTGAAGCACGGTGCAGACGTTTACCTGTAGATATCTGCTCCTGCAGTCTTGCCAGGTCACCATAGCGGTTGCCTATGACATTCTGCATGTTACGGTTGACTGTTTTAAATGTGGTCCTCATGATGATATCCCTGTTATTATATGTTCATGAGCACATCGAGCATACGGTCTGTGACCGAGATCAGGCGGGCTGCAGCCTGATAGGTGTGCTGGAAACGGATTAAATCAGCCATCTCCTCATCAAGAGAAACTCCCGAGATTGAGTCCTGATGCGATTCGTACTGTTCAACAAGAAAATTTCTGGTTTCAAGATTTGACCCAGCCTGGTTTCGGCTCAAACCCAGACGTCCTATCATGGAGCTGTAGAACTCTCCGAAGGTTGAGGTTGAGTTGCCGATAGTATCAGGGTTCATGGTCATTTTTGTGCGTAAACCTGCGATGGCCAAAGCTGAGGAGTTATCGCCAGGACCTTTTGAACCACCTGATCTGTACTGAAAATCTATACTCAAATCATCCCCGTCGTAGCCGCTATGGAGCATCTGAAAGGTTCCATTGACATAGTCGATATGATAGTCTACACCTTCCCGAAGAACTGTACCGTTTGTGTTGCGCACTACTACTGTGTCACGAACAACATTTCTCGCAATCACCGGGGGATCGACGGCAGGGTCTCTCTGGAGCTGAAAAGGCTCGGCGCCATAATTATGCGTTCCTGCCGGGAGGTTGTTTGTGACGCCAGGCTGTGATTCACCACTTGAAGCAGCAGCAATATTTTGTACATCGCTCAGAACAGAGGCTGAAAGCCTTATGTCGCTTGCTCCTGTAACCGTGGGATCAAAAAATGACACGCCGCTGTAGCCCTTGAGTGTGTAGGCGTCTTTATGGATTTCATTTACATTCTCTGTAAGTGCAACTGCCAGTTGATCAAGCATTTTCTGGTATTCGGGGATAATTTGGTCCCTGCTGTCCAGAAGACCCTTGATCTGTCCTCCCTGGGGGGAGTAGATCCGTTTTGACTCGGCAAAACGGATCCCTACATCAACTATGGTGGATCCATCCGATTCCCTTGTAGATGCTGTTGTCATCTCAAGCTTCTGAAAATTAACAGGAGAGACAAGGATATTGCCACTTGTGGTAACGGTGATTTGTCCCTGGCTGTTTTCTGTTGTGGTGATGTCCACATATTTGGAGAGCTCTTTTAAAAGAAGATCCCTTCTGTCTCTGCTGTCGTTTGCATTCTGGTTTCCAATCTCAACAGCCCCTATTTCCATGTTGAGATTATAAATCTGCTCTGATATCTGATTGACTTTATTTACCCGCTCCCGGATCTCATCATTTCTGGTATTACGCAGGTCACGAAGCTCACCTGAGAGGTTATGGAATACGTTGGTTAGAATCTCTCCGTTGGTTTTGACCATCCTTCGTGCAGAGAGATCAGAGGGGTTATTTGCCAGATTCTGCCACGAGTCGAAGAACTGATCCATAAAACTTTGGATCCCAAGTTCCCCGGGTTCTGTAAAGATATTTTCTATTCCCTGAAAGGTATGATCGATCTCTTCAAAATAGCCCACTTCTCTGTTTTGATGTCTGATTTGCTGGTCTATGAAGGTGTTGCGCATGCGCTCGATGTTAATAACGCTAACACCCATTCCCATTTGACCAAATGATGAGTCGTAACGGTAATCTGGGGAGAGGTTGAGTCGTTTTCGGGAATAACCTTCTACATCTGCATTGGATATATTCTGTCCCGCTACATTCATGGAGAGCTGGGAGGCATGCAGTGCCCGTGTGCCGATATTGAGAGCTGATAGAAGACTCATAACTTTCCCTATATCACCTGATTGAAGATGGTTATTTCAGAATTTGAGGTTTTTTGGTCCCCTTTATGTCTGTAACCCTTGAAGCGCTGTGAAGACTGTTTAACCGTATCAAATGTGTAGTTCAGGGCATTGAGCGACTCTTCAAGCAAAATTTTGTTTGATTCATTTACCGCAGAGAGCTTCGTTATGAGCTCTTTGAGTTGTGAGGAGGCCTCTTCGAGAGCGCCTCTTGTTTTCTCCGGTGCATGGTGAAGAACCGAACTGAGTTTTGCAGAATGGGCAATGTTATAATCCTGGCATAACCCGGAGTAGATTTCGATTCTTCGCTCCTCCATTTTCTCTAAACGGCAGATCTGCTCATCATATACGGTGGTGAAACTGCTGAGCTCCTGCTGGTTTCCGTTGCGGATAGAGGCATTAATCGACTCTGCCGAGTTGATAAGAGAGTGGTGGATCTCTTTTTCCTGCCTGAGAATCGCAACAATATCTTCAAAGTAATCTCTGTTTTCCATACTATCTGCTCCGGTTCTGTGCCAGTCTGATTGAGTCATCCCGTAAGCTTAACACCGCTTTAACGTAATGTTGTGTTTCCCTGAAAGGGGGTATACCTTTATATCTTCTTACATTCCCCGGACCCGCATTGTAAGAGGCCAGGGCAAGCTTCTCATCACCATTAAACATATTGAGCATTTGCCTCAAATATCTCACTCCACCATCCACGTTTTGCTCAGGACAAAACGAATCTCTCACTCCAAGATCCCTTGCTGTTCCATCCATCAGCTGCATAAGACCTTTTGCACCAGCTCTTGATACTGCATAGGGGTTTCCCGATGATTCCCTGGCCAGCACAGCTCTGACAAGGTGAGGATCGACCCCATGTTCGCGGGATTTATCCTCTATAAGCTCGTTCCACTTGTTTATTCTGGAAAGAAGTGCTTTTGAGTTGGTGGAAACTTCGGCTTTCTGAATAGAGATTTCCGGATTGGTTATTCTTTCTGCTGAGTGTTCTTTAGCCCATAGTGGTACTTTGAAAGAATTAACCACCGCAGAAGATGGGGGGGGGTGGGAATCCTGCTGATTCATCATCTCCTTATAAAGCATTTCGGCAAGACCAAGGGATGCATGCTTAGAGGTCATGGATGCATATTCCTGATCAAGCATTTCTGTATAAATTTTCTCCCCCATACTAGAGGGAACAAGCGGGTTGTCTCCTACTGTTTCCCTCATTGCACGGAACATAATAGAGGTGAACATAGCCTCAAATTCCCGTGCCACAGCCTTTATTCGCTCAGGGCTGTTTGGGGTACTGTTTTCGAACTGTGAGACAGATGAACTTAACATAATCAATAAATCCTTTCTCCCGTGCTCACAATATGCAATAAATATGCCAAGGGGTATAAGTCGCTGTATCAGTGCCGGTTGCTCCACTTGTTACATATTCAGGGGAAATTAATGCCTATCGACCGGGTAGAATAATCCACTCAATAGCCACTATGGGCACTTTTATTCATGCACTGGGGCTTGATGTAAAAATCAGTTTGTGGATATTGCCATGAGTGGTTCTTTCTGCTATATTTATACCTGCTTCAGAATATGACCCACACTTTCTTGGGTTTAAGTGGATGAGGCAGGTATTTTTTTAAGGAGAGTGCATGATAAAAGTGTTAATAGCGGATGAAGATCTTGATTCGCATGAACTACTTAGCGATATCCTTCATATCAATTTCCATGAAGTAGAGGTAGAGAGAGCACATGACTGCAACAGCTTTCTAAACAAAATCTCTCAACCCGATATCAAGTACGACCTGATTCTCTACAGCTCTGTATTTCTAAAAGATCAGCCGGAAATGCTTCTTCAGGTTAAAAATGAAAACCCTGATGCGTTTGCCAGAATTGTTCTTTTGGTTGATGCCCATGAAAGCCTGCCTGAAAATAGGGAGTTGAAAAATTTGCCCAGTATCTCCAAACCATTCTCGCTTGATCACTTCGGTGAAGTGATCAGAAAAGTATTTGCTTCCTGAGTTAAACTTAAAATCAAAAATAGTGTGGATCGATGTACCTGTTCGACGCCCATTGTCATCTTCAGGATAAAAGAGTTTCAGAATTTACCCAGATCATCATTGATAATGCCCTGAATGCGGGTGTTGAGAGGATGGTTTGCTGCGGCTGTGAGCCTGAGGACTGGGCCAGGATAAGCTATCTTGCCCGTAAGTATCCTGAAATTGTACCATCGTATGGTGTACATCCCTGGTACAGTACAGAACTTTGCTCTGACTGGGCAGAGAAGCTGGAGTGTGCGCTGAAAGAGGACTGTACTTCAGGAGTAGGGGAGATCGGGCTGGATCACACTCTGGACCCTTCAACTTTCCCTTTGCAGAAAAAAAACTTTTCACTTCAGCTTGAAATCGCATCCCAGCTTAACAGACCAGTTTCTATCCATTGCCGTAAAGCATGGGGAGAGCTTTTTTCCGTCTTTAAGAGTATGAAATCGCTCCCCAGGGGGCTTATTCACTCTTATTCTGGATCTCCGGAACTGGTAAAGCAGCTGGAAAAACTTGGCTTTTTTATCTCTTTTTCCGGATCTGTATGTAATCCCAATAACAGAAAAGTTCAGAAATCAATAAAAACAGTTTCAAACCAACGACTTCTAATCGAAAGCGATTCTCCTGATAATATGCCTTATGGTTTGCGATCTGACTATAATCAGCCTGCGAATCTGATGTTAATTGCTAAGAGGGCTGCTTTTATACTAAATGTACCACTTGAGATGCTGGTACACAGTACTTACCAAAACGCACTTAATCTCTTTACAAAAAATTGAGCGATAAAAGTACAGGGTGTAACAAAAGGGGAGACCACAATTCAACTGAGTCTCCCCTGGGGTGTTAATAAACATTTGGGGGTTAGTTGCAATCCGCTACAAACTCCCATCCGAAGTGCCCGTGCGGACCAGATGGATCATAGAATGAAAACGCCACGTTTATACATCTGTATATTTTTCCATTATAGGTTCTGAGATCTCCTGTGGCATATTCGTTCCAGTTCTGTGACGAACTCCATGGCTCAATATCGCTGCACTCACCATCTCCTGTTCCATTGTCACCATCATTGTTATCCTGGTCATCGCCGTCTCCGTTGTCATCGGTCTCAGTTTGTCTGAAATAGGCAATGATACCGTTGTCGCTTTCCACATTCTCAAATGTGTAGGAAGATACTGCTCCCTTGTTGGCACCGTTAACCAGAACGTAATCAATTTCATATCCGCCGTTGGGGGTGATGTTAAATGTTCTGCTCTCACCCTGTTTGATATTTATGTTTCCGGCCGGGTAAATCGATCCATTGCCCTGAGCCTGTGCTGTTATGGTGTATTCAGGAACAGTTATTTCCCCTTTGTCTCCACATGGACCGATTTCTTCCCATACACCCCATTGGCCTGTGGTACCGGGCTCATCACCCTGTGTCCACCATCTGGCTCTCCAGCGATATCCATTGTGAGCAACAGTCTGTCCGCCTGTATATACAGAGCTGCGGCTCCATACCGGGCTGTCACAATCCCCACTGTCGTCGTCATTGTCATCTTCAACCGGTATCAGTCTGAAATGAGCAGATATGGATTGGTTGCTGCGGATATTTCTGAAAGTATATGATGTCAACTCTCCCTGATTTGAGCCATTGATTGTGACGTAATCGATTTCATAACCGCTGTTTGGAGTGATTGTAAATGCTTTGCTTTCACCTTGATTAGCAGTTACAAGACCGCTGGGAGAAATGGTCCCGCCGGTGCCTGCTGAGGCGTTGATTGTGAACTGCTGAGGTGTTTGGGTGAAATAAGCTGTGATTGTTCCGTTCGTACCTATGTTGGTAAATGTATAGTTTGAGACCGCACCCTGATCTTCTCCGTTTACTGTAACACGTTCAATCTTGTATCCGGAATCGGGGGTAATGGAAAAACTTTTTGATGAGCCCTCGCTGACAGTTACTGAACCTGAAGGTGAAATGGTCCCGCCATTCTGTGCAGAAGCACTTATAGTGTAGGTCGCAGGGACAGAAGTGCCGCTTCCTTTGATCTGTTTAAGTTTATTCCACACAGAAGCAGTGCGCCAGGCATTGTTTGGCCTGCCACTGCCATCCGCCAGTGAGGCATCCCAAATACCTATGCCTACAGTTCCGTCCTGAAGAACCCAGGCGATCTGCTCCTCAACACTATTGCCCTGCCACTCTGAACCCGCGTAGGTAGGCATACCAAGCATTAATTTTGATGGGTCGTTAATAAGTGTTTTCTGGGTTGAATAGGAAGCCCATCCGGAAGCGCCTCTGCCGATCTCTTCGTAACCCATACTGGTGATTCCATCTACATAGGGTAAAAAATCATTCCAGCCATCTGAATTTGGATAGTTCCAGATATATGAGAATGTGGCAATAGTGAGTTCTTTGTCTATCTTTCGAAGCTCAGATGAAAGGTCTCTTATGAAACTCAAAAAATTAGCATGGGCACTGTTGCTTCCACCCGGCCATTCATAATCCACCTCTACTCCATCAAGACCAAGACGTTTAACTTCTGAAACCAGAGTGTTAACATGAGTACGTCTTTTCGCAGGATCACTCATTATCGGACCGACAATATCCCAGTTCCAGGCTCCGTCATTGTTGTATACGCAAAGCATGACTTTGACATCCTTACCCCTGGCCCAATCAGTGAACACTCTTACGGTTGCATCGTTTGGGCGTTGCCATTCGTGATCCACATATTTTATACCACCGGTGGATGGAACTGGGCCCCAGAACTGAAGAGCCAAATGGGTTATGCCGTCTTCCATTTTAACACCACCGAAATCGATATTAAGCATGTCTCTGCAAGCCTGCCAGTTATATGGAGGTACCCATGTTATTATATTCACCCGGGATGATGATGATGCCTCAATATTATCCGGTTTGCCTGCTTTTTCAGTTTGGGGCTCTACCACGTCAAGAGAACATTTTATGATAATCGGGATGCAAAGCAACGTTATCAAAATCAAGAATTTCTTCATAAAACCTCCTCGTTAGTTGAATAAAAAAAGGAACAGACATACACATGCTGAATCACATGTGAAGTTTAAGGGGCATGTTACGATCTGTTTCCTTGGGAACTTTATGCATTAATATAAGGGAGGAAAAACAAAACACTTGATTTTTATTTTTTTAACTGGAGGTAGATTGTCAAGATTGTTTACATTAGGGATGAGGTCGGTCAGCTGGGTTTTTACGTACTGTAAAATTGATATGGTTTATCAATAAGCAGAAGTGGTGTTTCTGGGCCTTGTTTTAAATTGTGTAAACAAATGGGGAGAGATGATGTTTGTTTGATATGTGCAGTTTTGTGGTGGGTTGGTTTCAATGGTAATGAACCTCAGGGTGTTTTGATTCTTTTATGGCATAAAAATTTTGCGTCTGTAAGGGATCTTTGCACCAGCTCAGCTAATTTATTTGAATCTACAGGTGGACTGAAATAGTATCCCTGAACCTTTTCGCAATAATGGTTTTGAAGATAAAAAAGCTGCTCTTCATCTTCGACTCCTTCTGCTACAACATCCAGGTTCATAATGTGTGCCAGTGCAATTACCGCATCGACGATTGCGGAGTCGTTTGGATCACCCGGGATATCCTTTACAAAAGACCTGTCGATTTTAAGTGTGTCTATTGGGAATTTCTTAAGATAGCTAAGAGAGGAATACCCGGTACCGAAATCATCAATGGCAATTTTTACCCCCATCGATTTTAATTCATCGAGAGTTTTTATGGTTATTTCAGGATTTTGCATCCCAAGACTTTCGGTGATTTCAAGCTCAAGAGATTGTGGGTCAAGGTGAGCGTTATCCAGTGCACTATTAACCACTGATATGAGATCCTGCTGTTGGAACTGTCTGGCTGAAAGATTGACTGAAATAATGAAGTCTCTTTTAAATTGTTGCTGCAAGCGTTTTATCTGATAACAGGCTGTTCTTAACACCCATTCTCCTATGGGCAAAATAAGACCTGTTTCCTCTGCTATTGGGATAAACTGAGCAGGTGAGATCATCCCAAGCTCGGGGTGTTTCCATCGTATAAGTGCCTCCAAACCGGAAATGCCTCCGTTTAGGATGTCGATCTGAGGCTGGTAGTATACAGTAAATTCATCTTTTTTCAGTGCTTTTCTTAGATTGTGTTCAAGGGTCAGTTGTTCGAAAGCCTTTGCATTCATATTTGGCATGTAGTGCTGGTAGTTGTTCATACCGATTTGCTTGGCTCTCTCCATTGCAGCTTCACCGTTTTTTAAAAGATTTTCAGAATTGTCCCCATCGTTTGGAAAGATACTTATGCCAATACTTGTGGTTACAAAAAGTTCATGATCGGGGAGTTGGAATGGCATTGAACAGGCTGCAAGGATTTTTTTTGCTACTTTGGCAGCATCCTGCTGGCGGGCGATTTCTTCTAGGATTATTGCAAATTCATCATCACCCAATCTGAAAACCGCATCAACATCCCTCAGACAATCTTTAAGGCGCTCAGAGATGGTTTGAAGAATTATATCTCCGGTCTGATACCCCAGAGTATCATTTATAAATTTAAATCTGTTAAGATCCATAAGCAAAAGTGCCATTATCTGGTTGTTTCGTCTGGCATGATTTACCATAAATGAGAGACGGTCCTGTAGGAGCATTCTGTTTGGAAGACCGGTAAGAGAATCATAATAAGCGTGGTTTCTTATCTGTATGTTTTTGTTTATGTATTTTGTTATATCTGTGAAAATACCTATATAATGTATTGATCCGTTGTTTTCATTGGCTATGGCCACGATGATAAGCCAACCTGGATATATCTCACCGTTTTTTCTCCGGTTCCAGATTTCCCCCTGCCATTTGCCCTCTCTTTTAAGGCTTGTCCAAAGTAGCTTGTAGAATTGCTCGTCATGGCGATCTGATTTTAGAAGAGAAATTTTTTTCCCGAGTACTTCTGAACTGTGGTAGCCGGTTATGTTGGTGAAACTGGGATTAACCGAAGTAACGATAGTTTCTGAGTCGGTTATCACAATCCCTTCAGAAGCATTTTCAAAAAATGCTGTTGCGATTGTTTCATTGAGCTTCTTCCCAGAGGAGGGTTCGGAGCAGACTGAATTGTGGAGTTTATTACATATTTTGTCCAACTCAGCAACTAACTGTTCTCGAGTTTTATTCGCGTATCTCATAAATGGTGTCCTACTCTCAAAACAGTATTTTAAACCTGTTTTTGATTATATCTTTTTCGATTCATATTTTCTATATCTATCAAACACAGGTTTAAAACAGACGACTTTTTTTTATTGTAGCGTATTTTCTGCGGAATGACAATGTTTTAGAGTGGTTCTGAATGTATTTTAACACCTATGTAATTGGAGGTCATACCAGATTATTGGGTCGGCTAAGGATAGAAACTCTATTTTTCATGTAGATTCGGGAGATCAGAAGCAAATGTCTTTGATGATTGATGAGACCAGAAAAGAAACTGCAGAAAGTGAAATCAATAATAGTCATTGTGAAGGGAAAAATGTGCATCAATATCGTACTCACAATTGCGGGCAGCTCCGTGCTGAAAATATAGGCGAATTTGTTCGTCTGAGCGGATGGATTCATAACAAAAGAGACCATGGCGGAGTGCTTTTCATTGATCTTAGGGACCATTTCGGCATTACCCAGGTTGTGATCTATCCCGATAAAGATTTTTTAAAAAAAGTAGCACATCTCACAAAAGAAACAGTTATCTGCTTTGAGGGAAAACTTGCCCAGAGGTCTGAGGAGAATATCAACAATAAAATCCCCACCGGAGAAGTGGAACTTGTCGCGGAGAATTTTACGATTCTAAGTGAGAGTGATCACACTCCATTTAGCATTTTCCCCGAGGATCCCATTCCCGAAGAGATGCGCCTTGAATACCGCTTTCTTGACCTCAGACGCAGTGTGCCTCACCACAACATAATGATCAGGTCAAAAGTTATTTCACACATCAGAAAGGTGATGACAGATCTTGGTTTTGATGAGTTTCAGACTCCGATTCTCACCAGCTCATCCCCTGAGGGTGCGCGTGATTATCTGGTTCCTTCAAGGGTGCACCCAGGCCAGTTTTACGCATTACCACAGGCTCCTCAGCAGTTCAAGCAGCTGCTTATGGTTGCAGGATTTGATCGATACTTTCAGATAGCGCCATGTTTTAGGGATGAGGATGCCAGGGCTGACCGTTCACCAGGGGAGTTCTATCAGCTCGATATAGAAATGTCATTTGTTACCCAGGAGGATATTTTTAAGGTCGTTGAAAAACTCCTCTATGACCTTTTTACAACTTTTTCCGATTGGAATATAGATGATACTCCCTTCAAAAGAATTCCATATAAAGAGACCATGCTGAAATATGGAACAGATAAACCAGACCTTCGTATTCCTCTCGAAATACAGGACGTTTCCGATTTTTTCCTTAACTCCGGATTTAAAATCTTTGCCAATACAGTTAAGGAAGGGGGAGTGGTCAGGGCTATTCCAGTGAAAGGTATCGCAGGTAAATCCAGAGCATTCTTTGACCGTATGGTTCAGTTCGCTCAATCTCTGGGATCACAGGGCTTGGCATATCTGGTATGGAACGATTCTAATGTTAAAGGACCGATTGCGAAATTTCTCGATGACCAGAGTATAGCTGAGCTTGCAGAGACGCTTCAGGTTGAAGATGGTGATGTGGTATTTTTTATCTGTAATGATGAGAAAAGAGCAAATAAAATTGCAGGAGAAATCCGCCTCCATTTGGGTAAAGAACTTGATATAGTAGAAAAGAAGGCGTATCGTTTTTGCTGGATAACCGACTATCCCATGTACGAATATGATGAAGATACCAAAAAGATAGACTTTTCTCACAATCCATTCTCCATGCCTCAGGGTGGTATGGAAGCACTTGAAAACAAGGATCCTCTTGAAATCAATGCTTTTCAGTACGATATCGTCTGTAATGGTATTGAATTGTCAAGCGGGGCTATCCGCAACCACCGTCCTGATATTATGTATAAAGCTTTTGAAATCGCAGGTTACACAAAAGAAGACGTTGATGACCGTTTCGGAGCACTGATTAAGGCATTTCGGTATGGAGCTCCTCCACACGGAGGTATCGCTCCCGGTGTGGATAGAATTGTAATGCTACTTACAGATGAGCCAAATCTCAGAGAAGTCGTTGCATTCCCTATGAATCAAAAGGCGCAGGACCTTATGATGAATGCACCTTCAGAAGTATCTGACAAACAGCTCAAGGAGCTGCATATAAAACCTGTTCAGTTTAGCTGAACAGGCAGTTCTCTTCCACTGACCGGGTAACTTGTATGATTAATGGTCCTTATTGTACAGATGAATTTTTCATCTGTGAGGGAGGTTTGAATGTACAAAACTCACCGGATTTTTATCGCTCTCATTTTTGCACTTCTGTTATCCAGTGCTGATGCCAAGCTTCTTATTCCAATGGATGATACTCAAACAGATCATCTTAAAGCCTATGGTGTTGTTTATGAGATGCTCGATGCTGGAGAGCGGGTATACTGGTTGTTGAACTACCGCGGGGGGGCTTTTCTGGCGCCCGGGGGAAACAATTTCAGAATAAATCTACGGACTGCAGGTGTTGATTTCACAACGATCTCCTCTGAGGAATGGAACTCCATTCAACAAATCATCAAAGATAACAACATGGAGAAAGTTACACTGGAAGTTGCACCAAAAATTGCAGTATATACTCCTGCGGGCAAACTTCCCTGGGATGATGCTGTTACCCTTGCACTTACCTATGCGGACATACCGTATGATGAGGTATATGATAAAGAGGTTCTCTCCGGTAAATTAGATGACTACGACTGGCTTCACCTGCACCACGAAGATTTTACCGGACAATACAGTAAATTCCATGCTAGTTTCAGCAATGCCCCGTGGTATCAGAGACAGAGACTTGAGCTTGAGACTCTGGCAACGGATCTGGGATTTTCAAAGGTTAGTGATCTAAAGAAAGCTGTTGCTCTGACCATCAGGAGATATGTTGAAAATGGAGGCTTTCTTTTTGCTATGTGCAGTGCAACAAATACCCTTGAAATTGCTTTGGCTGCTCTGGGGACTGATATAGTTCATGACGTTTACGATGGAGATGGTGTTGATCCCAACTACAGAGAAAAACTCAATTTTGATAACTGCATGGCTTTCCAAAATTTTGAAATAATCACAGACCCATACATAACTTCTTTTTGTAATATCGATGTTAACCAGGTAAATACTCCTAACCGTATACCTGCACAGGATTTCGTGCTATTTGAATTCAGTGCCAAACTTGACCCTGTTCCCACAATGCTTGTTCAGAATCACAGCTCCACAATCAAGGGGTATTTCGGCTTACTTACATCATTCAACAGAAATGTGTTAAAGAATGATATCATTATTTTGGGAGAAGTTCCTGGTACAAACATGGTGAAATATATTCATGGTGTTGTGGGGGAGGGACAGTTTGCATATCTGGGAGGGCATGATCCCGAAGATTATGCTCATGCTGTAGGCGATAAGCCAACCAATCTTGAGTTGCATAAAAATTCTCCGGGCTACAGACTGATACTCAACAATGTCCTTTTTCCTGCTGCTGAAAAAAAAGAACGGAAAACGTAGAGCTGGATAAAAAAAGCAATACTCAACTGGTGCCTTTATTGATTTGGCGAATTCTGCCTTCACGATAACTTTTCTGACAGTTTTCTGCTTGGAAATGGTACTACTCCTCTTTCCGTTATCTTTTCCCTACATAAAATCTCCGCAAAAAAAACGTTAACTTGATTCAGGTCAAGGTGATAGACCGGATATATACGTATCTTTTAAGGAACAGAAACCCATTGTGAAGAGGAGAGATATATGGAAAATATACTGAACAAAAATATACTGAATATTATTAAAGAATACCCCGAAATTGAAAAGGTCTTACTAAATTACGATATTGGATGCACAACATGCAGCATTGGTACATGTAAATTTAAGGATATCATTAGCATCCACAATCTCTCCATTGAGCAGGAAACAGCCCTGCTCGAAGCTGTTGCACAGATCATATACCCTGGTGAAAAGGTGATTATTTCTCGGATAGAACGTGTTGAAGTGTCAGATAAAGGAACAGTCCCTCCAATCAGAGACTTGGTTGAAGAACACAAATTGATAAAAAAGGTCATTGCAATGATACCTGTTTTATTGAATAAGGTGGATCTCAATTCCCGGGATAACCGTGACCTTTATTCTTCTGTGCTGGAATTTATAAGCAATTATGCAGATGCATTCCATCATGAGAAAGAGGAGAAAATTCTGTTTGGGTATTTTGATCAAAATTCTGATATTTTATCCACATTTCTGAAAGAACATGAAATTGGTAGAAACCATGTTCGTGAAGCCAAAAGAGGTGTTTCAAATGGAAATATGAATCTTTTAAAGGAGCATCTTACAGCATACACTCAATTACTTAAAGAGCATATAAAAAAGGAAGATGAAATTCTCTTCCCATGGATGAACAGAAATTTAACTGATTCTCAAATCGGACAGCTGTTTGCTAAGTTCACACGTACTGACAAAAGTTTTGAAAATGTTATTTCTGTTCAGAAGTCGTTTGTTGAGAGAATAACAAAATTGCTGAATTTTTCAGCAGATGGGGATGTATAACGGATAGGTTTGACATAGGGAGAAAGGAGCTAATTTTTACAACACAAACTTGATCTCCTCATGGTTTCCCAGTTCTCTGAAATATCTCTCCTGCTCATCATGGCTGAATACAATAAGTTTTACATTAAGGCTTATATATGTACCTTTGCTGCTGGAATTTGACTTTTTTATGGAAAATGTACCTGGCTGGATAATGGTATTCACAGCTTTTTCCATGGCCTGTGCATCTTTGCCGATGATTGTGTATGTCCACTCGGTTGGGTAGCTTATTTCCTGCTTGTTATTTTTGATCATAGAAATTGTATTCTCCGTTACTACAGTTTAAATGAAAATAATTCAAAGCCATCGATAACAGCAAAACAGAAAAGAGGAGGGGGGAGGAGGAGCCCGGGCAAAGATAGTCAGTTGTTTAGTAACATTATGCCCGGGCAAAGTAGTATCAGAAACGTAAGATTGCGGCCGCAGGAGAAGGTGCAACCACCTGTTCAGGTTTTATCATGAATACAACTCCACCTTTGAACATAGTATTTAGTGCTGCAGTTTCAAGGAGATCTTCATCTCCCGGTTGCTGGTTATCATGTATTTCAATTTCAGAAAGCTGTTCTTCCCTTATCTTACCCCACAGATGAGCTTTGCCATCGAGGATAAACAGAGTCTCAACCCTTCCATGAACCGCATCCGTTACAATTTCCTTCACATCTTCAACAATCATAGGACTCTCTTCACCTTTTAACTGCTTATAGAGCCTCGTAAGACGTAGTTCTGTTTCTTCGAAATGAGGCAGAACTTCATTCCAGGCCAGACTATGAAGCTGGCTCAGGGGCATATTTTCAGGACTCTTTGGAATAGCCTGCTCAAGCAGGTAGGGATAGGTATTGGCCTCTCTGTAGATGGGGATATGTTGTTCGACACCCATGGTAATCAGGGGTGCTTTGCTTTTGTTTAGAATTTTCCTCACCGCATCATTTACTCTGTGAAAAAAATTGAGGATATTTACTTTTGTTTTATCGGTATGTCTTCCGTAGCCAAAGACCGTTACCGGGTTGTCACTTGTTTGACTTGGTCGGCTTGCGAACTGAACCTGTTTTTCAGAGGTATCAAAACCAAGGGTTTCATCAAGACCCATGGGCATAAGTTCTGATTCTACCTTTTCAAAAGAAAATCTGTTTCCCTTGTACAGGTGTGGACCCTTTATATCGAGGGTAAGCAGATAGAAAGTTGTGTCACCGCTTAACAGTGGTATGAGCGGTTTGAGGTGAAATTTGCTGCCTGCATGAGTTAGTTCCTCAAACTGATGAGGCAGACGGAAAAGGTCTGTGGATTGAGGGGTAATGAACATAGCAAGCCCGTCGCTGAGGTGTTGCCAGAAAAAACCGTTCAACAAAGTTTTGCGGGCAGGTTCAAGCATAGATTCTGCAACTGTGGGCCGGATGCCATAGTCTATGAGCTGTTGTTGTGCCTTAATGATGAGGTTTTTGAATCTAAGAGGATTTTGTTGCAATTCAAGACCAGCCCTGAATGTTGGCATGTATAGGGAAACACAGGTGTCTTCCACGGAGTAGAGTCTCTTAAGTTGTTCTGTTGTGAAAATATCCACAAATCTCCTCCTGTTCTAAATGAAACACTTACCTTTTCATCTAATGTTAGAGCAAGAAAAATGCCTTTGAAAAAACAACGCAAAGTGGCACCCCGTTTGCAGATTCTTCTGTGCAGAAAGCATTCCGTCAGGAGGCCAAAAATTGAATAAAAAGGATAAACAGGAAAAAAACGGTTCCACAGTGGAACTGTTCAGCAAAATAAAAAACCAGATTCTGCTGCTCATGAAAAAAGAGATCGCTTTGGTCAAAGCTGAGCTTAAGGCTGATGTAAAAAAAGAAATCAACACCGTTAAGGGACTCATACTTTCGGCTGTTCTTGCACTGCTTGCAATTTCAATGCTCCTTGTCACCGTGATAATCCTGCTGGGTGCTCTGATACCACTGTGGCTTTCTGCTCTTATCGTGAGTGTGACTCTTTTACTGCTGGCGGCTCTAACCGGATACTTCTCATACAATAAAAGACTTAAAGCTCCTCTTATAAGAACCAGAAAAACAATTCATACAGACATAGCTATTACAAAGGGTAAAATACATGGATCAAAGGCTTGAAAACACAAACCCTGAAGAGCGCGTACAACAACTCCAGCAAGACATTGAAAATCTTCAGGATAACCTTGTTGAGCTAATCTCAGAGCTTCAGAGCAGAACAAAAAAGATTTTTACCTACAAAAATCTGCTCAACAAAAAAACCATCCTGATTCTCCTTATCCTGATACTGCTTTCAGGGCTCGAAAACATCCTGAGCAAAAATCAGTGTTGCTGTGAATAGTTCCATAAAACCGGCAATTCCCCAAACCTCTTCTCTTATCCTCTGAAACTGTGTCCCCTCTCAATTACTGTTGTGAGTAGTTTCTGTGTGGACATTGAAGTCTACAGAATTTTCCCCCCACACATTTAACCTGTTCTCTTTATCAAATTACATGATTAATTTTTTTTTAACGAATAGAAAGGAACAATCAAGCTCTTTACCTTTCACAGAAAACAGGGGGATAAAATGGTTCTATGCAAAGAAGAGTTTTGATTGAAGAACAGGACGGTAAATCTATCTGAAAAGCCTGCGATTCAACCAATCTGGTGATGAAAATCTTACCCCGGAGCCCAAAGAAACATACTCAATTTCTGACGTAATATCATATTGAGCGTTTCCCGGTTTGAGATAAAATGCTCTTTGATAATCTCAGTATTCCAGTGTGTCGTAAAACTCATAAAGTGTTTTTTCATACCCGTTTGAAATTGGTTTTCGGGGATCGTACGAAGGGCTGTTTAACATATCCTGTTGTTTGAGAGCGATGTGTATTCTTGACATTGCCCAGCTTATATCTTTAAGCCAGTGAAGAGACATAAGGGTGATGTTACCGTTGGGTACTCCGCCTGTGTTTATAATCATGTATCGGGTGAGCCATTCAGAGTCTTCGATTACAAGATCAGATAAATTACCACATTCGCCATCACTGCTTTCCATCTTATACCCAACCAGATCACGAAAACTCCTCAGCTGAGTGCTGAATGTCATTTCCTGCTCATCAGTGGAAAATTCCATTTCACTGATCTCATCCTCATCAGGTTCTCTTGGGAAGGAGAACATATTTGTTTCAAGCATCATCTCCTCATCCTCCTCTTCTCCCACCCCTGGCTCACTGTCTTCTGTATCGACTTCCTCATCCCCCGGAAGCTCAGTTCCTTCAACATTGCTTTGTCCGTTTTTGCGTTGAGCTTCATCCAGGAGGGCATTTTCGCCCCAGTAAACAGGCCACTCATAGTATCTCCTCAGTGCTACCTCATACTGTTTTGATATGGGAAGATCTGTTTGCAGCTCCGGACTGTTTAGGATCTTTGATTTTGTGAGGGAAACGGGAAGTGTCTTGTCTGCCCAGTTGGGTTCACCGGCAGAGAGCGGTGATATCAAAACGATCTGGTCTTCAATAAGCTCACTTATATTCACGACAAAATATCGCAGGTACCAATTTTGGTCATCGAAATAGATGTCGGTGATTTTACCGACATAGCCATCGATTGCCTGGAGTTGAAAACCGAGAAGATCATTTACTTTGCGCAGCATCTCTACACCTCTTTTGTTATAAGATAAAGACCGGGGGGTTTTAACTGCCAATGTCATTCAAAGTTTGTGCCGTTTGGCGGGGTTTCTCACTCCTTTCCCATACTGGGAATTAATTTGGGAAAAATATTGCCGGGAGTGCTTGTTGAGGAGGTTTTGGGGCGTTTTAATTTGGCACGGAATTTGTTTGTATAAAGAGTGCGCAAACAGAGAAGAAGATCTTCTTGCATTTATTACGCCTGTTTTTCAGGATTAAACTTTTCACCATTTTCAAAGGAATGTTGTATGTCTCAGAAGCTTTACATTGGTAACCTCCCTTACAGAACAACCGAAAACGATATCAAAACCCTCTTCTCAAAGTACGAACCGATTCACTCTGTTGTGCTGATCTCCGACCGGGAAACCGGAAGGTCACGTGGTTTTGGGTTTATTGAACTTGAGCCCGAAAGTGCGGATGCGGCTATCAGTGAACTCGGTGACACTATTTTCGGTGGCAGAAATCTAAGAATCAGCAAAGCACGGGACAGAGAGGAAAATGTCGGATCAATGCCACGATCTCACGCTTTCAACCGCAGTTGATTGAAGCTCTGTTTGCAGATCTGACACACCAGCCAACTAAGAATCTTCCCGGTGAGAAAAAAGGGGGGGGGGCTCCCTTTTTTCTCCTGTGGAATTTTTTTTTGCAGTATTTTGATTTCTGGTCCGGACTGTTTTGCTCTGCCTTTTTAAACCATTTTTTTTAGATGGAAATTCGTTGCCCGCGCAGAATGGCATTTTCATTGCTCCTTTTTTCGCAAAGGGAGGTGAAAAATGTGGATAAAGTGGTTTCCATGGAAATTTGTTCTTAAGAGAGTTGCAAGAGCGCAGGGTTTTATAGATCCGGTGATGTTGATGTCCCGTTTCAGCCAGTTTGCCCAGCCTGCGGAGGTGTTGGCTCCGGTGGAGCTTTTAAGGGCAGGGGCGGTTCTTCATGCAAGGGGACTTATTAACAGTCAGGTAATTCAGCACAATCTCGACTGGGTGTGGCCTTATTGGGCTGAGCGGCAGTTTGAACCGACTGATCCCTCCTTTGTTCCAAGGGCATTTTCAATTTCCCAGATCAATCTCACCCACAGGAACTGGACCGCTGTTGGGGTGCCCGGGGTTTCAGAAACACCGGTTGTGGATCCGCGTGGTTTGGTGATGCCGTTTTATGATTCATGGAGCATAGATGTGTGGATTATCGCTAAGGATGGGCGGCGGCTTATCCCCTCCAGGTCTGCAGAGGCAAAGCAGGAGGTTCGGTATGAAAACGGCTACAGGGTTGTGACACTTTTTGATCAGGATGGGATGAAACTTCGTACCAGTGTTGAGGTGGACCTTAGAAATGGTCTTCCGGTATGCAGGGTTGAGAGTGAGGGTAAATGCAGGGGAGGAGGTTACCTTGTGGTGTCTCTTCGGCCCTATAATCCCGAAGGGATCTCTTTTATACATAAGATCAAACTGATGCCTTCGGCAAAGGGGTGGCAAATAGACCGTAATCAGCAGGTGTGGTTTGACCAAAAACCCTCCTTTTACCGTTTCTCCAACTACCAGAGGGGGGATGTGTACCATTGGGTTGATTCAAAAACAGAGGAGAGCAAAAAGATGGTGTCCTGTGATGTGGGGATGGCCACTGCACTTGCCGCCTACAGCATAGACTCACGGGGTGGGAGCGTTGCGGTTGATATACCGCTTTTCTCCGGAAAAACCGGTGAGAGAAAACTCCCCGTTAACCAGGGCAGCACTGAGCTTTGGGAAAAGGGGGTTAAGCAGGCTTCAAAGGTTCAGTTTGATGTAAACGGCTATGGCAGACTATATGAATTGGCTCTGAGGACCTTGATCCTTCACACTTCAGGAGAGTGTTATGCGGGCCCCTACACCTATAAGAGGTTTTGGTTCAGAGACAGTGCTTTTATAGTTAATGCCCTTGTGTGCGCAGGGCTTAATGAGAGGGCGCGTAAAGTGATAGAGAGTTACTTTTCACGCCAGACTTCATCAGGTTATTTCCTCTCCCAGGATGGTGAATGGGATTCAAACGGGCAGGCCCTCTGGGCGATAATGCGCTACTGCATGCTGGGTAGGGAAAAACCTGCTCAGAACTGGCGGGAACCGATAATCAAGGCCTGTTCCTGGATTGCCGAGAAACGGAGAGAAACTCATATTCTTTCTCCCTTTGCGGGACTCATGCCTTCGGGGTTCAGCGCTGAGCATCTGGGGTTGAATGATCACTACTACTGGGATAATTTCTGGAGTGTAGCGGGTCTTGGTGCCGGAGCATATCTGCTCAGGGAATTGGGTGATGAAAAGATGGCTGACAAGTTTATGGAGGAGAGAAAGGAGTATATGATCGCCATAGAGAGCTCTTTGGAGAAGGTAAACGGGACCGGACGCGGACCCGCAATGCCGGCTTCTCCAAACCGCAGACTCGACAGCGGGTCGGTGGGTTCTCTTGCTGCAGGATATCCTCTTGAGCTGTGGGAGGAAAAAGATAAAAGGGTTACTGAAACGGCTGATTATCTCTATCAACACTGTCTTATAGACGATGCCTTCTATCACGATATAAGCCACTCCGGCATTAACCCTTATCTGTCGCTTCACATCGCGCAGGTGATGCTCAGAGCGTCCAACCCCGCATTCTCAACAATAATGCATGCCATAAGCGATCTGGCTTCCCCAACCGGTCAGTGGCCTGAAGCAATTCACCCACAGCTTAAAACCGGCTGTATGGGGGATGGTCAGCACACGTGGGCGGCTGCGGAGTGGATAGTAATGGTCAGGAACTGCTTCATTAGGGAGGAGAAAAATTCACTTATTCTCTGTCAGGGGATATTTCCCTCATATCTAAACCAGGGTAAAACCCTCTTCTTTGGGCCAGCACCAACCAAATTCGGCCCCTGCAGAGTTCAGGTCTCAAAAGAGGAGGGCAACGGCATCGTGGTTAAATGGTCGGGAGACTGGAGAGGTGAAGAGCCGGATATAGTGGTGGCACTGGCAGGTACAGAGGGGCATAAGGTTCAAAGGGGAGCGGGTTTTTTGCAACTGGAGAGTTAGTATGAACATAATTATGCTTACCAATACATTTCTCCCCTTTGTGGGAGGAGTGGAGAAATCGGTAGATTCTTTTTCAGCAGGTTTAAGGAAGTTGGGGCACAGGGTTAAAATTGTTGCCCCCAGTTACAAGGGTTATAACGAAACAGATGAGAATGTAATAAGGGTTCCTGCCCTTCAGCAGTTTAATGGTACCGATTTTTCGGTACAGTTACCTGTTCCAGGCATACTGAAAAGCAATCTCAAAACCTTTACTCCCCATATCGTTCATTCTCACCATCCGTATCTCTTGGGAGATACGGCTCTGAGGCTTGCAGCTCAGCTGAGAGTGCCTGTTGTGTTTACATTTCACACATATTATGAGCGCTACACTCACTATGTTCCCGGAAATTCGCCTGCACTGAGGAGATTTGTTCGTGCCCTGGCTACCGGTTATGCCAATCTTTGTGACTGTGTTATAGCTCCCAGTCAAAGCGTGGCAGATGAAATAAGAAACCGTGGTGTTGTGTCACCAATGAAGGTCATTCCCACCGGTATATCACTATCAGATTATTCCAAAGGGGATGGCAGGGGTTTTAGAAAAAGGAATGGAATCCCATCCAGAGCCTTTTTAGTTGGCTTCATCAGCAGAATTGCTCAGGAGAAAAATGTAGAGTTTCTTGCAAAAGCGGTAAAGTTTTTCCTGAGAAAAAACAAAAATGCACATTTCCTGGTTGTTGGTGATGGTCCATGCAGGGAAAAAGTTATGGGGTTATTTGCTCAAAGCGAATTTTCTGACCGTTTTCACTACTGCTCTACCCTGTGTGGAACCGATCTGATTGATGCATATCACTCACTTGATGTTTTCTCATTCTCTTCTCACACAGAAACACAAGGCCTGGTTCTTACTGAGGCACTGGCTGCGGGTGTTCCTGTTGTGGCACTTGATGTACCCAATGTGCGGGAGATTGTCAAGGACAAGTTTAATGGCAGACTGGTTGGAAGTGAGAACGTGGAGTGTTTTGCTCACAACCTCTCCTGGGTTGCTGAGAGAAGTGGGGTGAAAAGAGCCATGTTGAGGGAAAATGCCCTGAGCAGTGTTAAAGAGTATGATTTTGAATGTTGTGTCAAAAAGGTTCATGATATTTATGCAGATCTTGTGAGCAGAAATTACACCTTCAGGGAACGCAATGACAGCTCATGGGAGAGAGCTATGCGAATGATCAAAGCAGAGCTCGAACTCGTAAGGAACATGACCAAGGCAACAGGAGCTGCAATAGCCGAAAGGAGGGTTGAAGGCGGAGAGGCTGATACCAGGAAAAAATAAATTCTCATTTTGGATATTTGTTGCTACCATTTTAGAAATTTTATAACCGATAGTTGCTTTTTTGATCGTTTTAGTACGAGCATACTTTTTGCATATGTGTTTTCTGTTGATTGGAATGCTGGAAGGGTTGCTCGGGCTGATATCTGTTGCTTACAACCAATTAAACTTATTTCTCATGTGTTAAATTCAGTAGCGCCACAACTCATACTTCTGCCCTTGCAGGTATGTGCGAGTGTTCGATTCCTATTAAAACTCAGGTGATTTCAAAAGTATGTATTTTTACATTACAAATTCAGTAAATCAGTTGTATTTTCATTGGATCGTTTGTTTGATAAAAAATATACAGAGCGACTGTTAAAACTAACTTATTTGCCTGCTAAGGCATTTTAAACGATTAATATGAGAAAACATAAACCACAGGAACGAATTTTTTATGGCACAGGCATATCTGATGGCCTTGCAATGGGGCGAGCTGTTATATACACAGATATTCTGCTCAGAGATCATGAACTTTATACTATAGGGCAAAAAGATGTAAAAGAGGAACTTAACAGAATAGAAATGGCCTTCAGGGAGGTATCAAATGACCTTCATGCCTCTGCTTTGCGCATTGAAAAAGAACTTAACTCTCATATGGCAGGGATATTCAGAGCGCAGATAGAGATCCTCAACGATAAACTGCTTTTAGATGAAATAAAGGCTGAGTTAGAAACTGAGCTGATAAATGCTGAGCAAATTATTAAAAGGGTGTTTCGAAAATGGGAGCTGCGCTTCAGACAACTCAATGATGAGCAGATGTCATGCAAAGCTGACGATATATTGGACTTAAGCAGAAAAATGCTTAGAGCTCTTATTGGAATTCACGCACACACCCTTGAACATCTTCCTCAGGGAAGTATCATTGTTGCTAAACGTTTGTTACCCTCAGACACCGTATTTCTATCAAGGAATAATACCCGTGGCATAGTAACGGAATTTGGTGGGCCAGCCAGTCATGCTGCACTTCTTACAAAAGAGATCGGGGTGCCAGCTTTAAGCAAAATTCCTGATGTTATCAATATCATTGAAAACAGAGATTTAATTTTGCTTGACTGTATTAATGGGCATTTGGTGATTAATCCAGAAGAGAAGACCAGAAAGAACTTTGAGAAAAGAATTGAGGAGAGAAAGGTCTATCTGATCAATTCGAGTAAGAGTTGCTGTGAGGCATCAATCCGAAAGAATGGGCAGGTGGTTAGTGTATTGGCAAATGTAAGTTGCAGGCGTGATGTTGAGGTAGCTTTGAAAAATGGAGCAGAAGGTATAGGTTTGTTCAGAATAGAAAATATCTATCTTTCACGTAAATTGCCACCTACAACTCAGGAACTTATAGATGAAATCAGGCATACAATTGAACCTGCTCAGGATAAGATGATAACAATACGTCTTCTGGATGTCGGGGGAGATAAAAAGCTTACTTATCTCAATTACTCCTCTGGGGAGGATTCCTTTCTGGGAAGAAGGGGAGTACGCTTCCTGCTTGAGTTCCCCGAGCTTCTCTACACTCAATTCAATGCTTTGATTAAACTTTCTGAAAATTTCAATATCAGAATTTTAGTTCCTATGGTGACTTTCTTTCAGGAAATGGGATTGATAAGAGAAATATTTGATGATTTGACCACCGGGTTGCAGAGAGAAAAACCAATTCAACTTGGTGCGATGATTGAAACCCCTGCTGCCGCTTTGTGTGTGGAAGAATTCCTTCCGTTTGTGGACTTTCTGAGTATTGGGACAAATGATCTGACACAATACACCATGGCCGTTGGTCGGGAAAACAGTAGTGTAACGCAGTATTTTGTGGAAAATCACCCATCCATTATCAAAATGATCGATCATGTGGTGAAAAATTCTGGTGGGATTCCAATATCTATATGTGGGGAACTTGCAGCAAAATTTGAGGCAATATCCACTCTAGTTGACAGTGGTATAGGTACACTCAGTGTTGCCCCCTCGCTTATTCCTCAGGTAAAAAATGTGATAAGGGAGTGTTAATTAATTTCTACACAAAGTTACAATCATTAAAACTGTTTTGTATTCACATCTTTCAACATAACTGATAATTAACATGATAAATTTGATGGTTACAGACGAAATACATGTAAACTTATGAAGTATAATGCATGACTATAGCTGATAAATTTCATCTCCATTTCAGGAGTTATGATTGTTTTTCAAAAAAAGGAGATTTCGGGATAGCAGAAGAATATTTGTTCACTTTCTGTATTACTTCCTGATTCAAGAGAATGAATCTTCTCTTAATTAAACAGCAGAAAGATTTCAGCCAGGTCTCAATCAGTACCTTTTTGGACCAACCCAAAAAGAAGAGCTGTAAGTAACTCTAAAACAATTTTCGCCAGGAAGTTAAATTTACAAAGATCGCAAAAAGACAAACGGGATTGTTGAGGTATTCTCCGGGAGGTATGCAAGGGGTTTTTCTGTTTAGTTTAAAATAGCGAGCTGCATATGTCTGTTGTTTTTCAAGTTTTGCAAAAAGGACCTTTCGTACGACAAACGGAGAAGACTTTCCGGGGCTATTAATTGGGATATTAAACCACATTATAGATTTCAAAAGATAAGAGGCTTTGTATAACATTCAAAGCCTCTTATTACAGATTATTCGATCTCATTTATTTTTTCGACCAGCAGTGGTTTCATATGGCCATATTTAGTAGTTTTTCGTTTTGCATCAATATCATCAAATACAGACTGTACCTGTTTTGGAGTTAGTCCTGTTGCCTCACATACACTTTGAGGTTTGAACCCATTGTTTTTTGAAAACAGGCAAAGATCCATAAATTGATACGGTAGGGAGAAGTAAAATTCCTCCTGAGTTTGCTCCATGGGATAGGTATCAGTTGTAGGGGTTTGGTTAATGATTTTTTCAGGAATTCCCAGAAATTGAGCAAGTTGGTATACTTGAGTTTTATAAAGATGGGCAATGGGTTTAAGGTCAGCGGATCCATCTCCGTTTTTAACAAAGAATCCCTGATCAAATTCAAGTCTGTTAGGACTTCCGGCTACGGCGTAATTCAGCCTGTCGGCGTGGTAGTATTCGATCATTTTCCTGGTTCTTTGTTTAAAATTAGTTGCGGCTACCAATTGCAGATAAGCCTGATGATTCATTCTTTCTTTGATAGTAGAGTTATCGGGCATTTGTATTACTATGTAAAACACCCTGTATTTTTCACCGAGCTTGGGCAATACTATTTTAAATGGGCAACCTGGCTGATAAGAGGGTACTACACTTCTGATTGCCTCATTTTGGTACATGTAACATCCTGCGGCATCAAGCACAGGTGTGATGTCGCTTGTAACAGTTTCGATCCCGAGATGATCTGCAATCTGTTGCCCCAGAACTTTTGAATCTTCCGAGGATTGTCTTTCAGGCATAAAAATACCCAAGACTCGTTCTTTACCAAGTGCTTTTGCCAACAATGCAGCTGTAACACTGCTGTCTATACCTCCAGATAATCCAATTACTGCGCCCCTTTTCCTGAATACTTCTACCATATTCTTTTGAATGAAGGAGCAGATACGTTCGCATTCCCCTCCAGCATCGATACTGAGATCTTTCTCAGTAATCTGCCTGATTTCCGGAGAACTTGATTCCGGTTGCATCGTTTCCTGTGACATTGTACGTATCCTCCTCTGCTTCTG
Source organism: Chitinispirillum alkaliphilum (assembly GCA_001045525.1). Taxonomy (NCBI): domain Bacteria; kingdom Pseudomonadati; phylum Fibrobacterota; class Chitinispirillia; order Chitinispirillales; family Chitinispirillaceae; genus Chitinispirillum; species Chitinispirillum alkaliphilum. Next base: position 254,572 of record LDWW01000003.1, read on the forward strand.
CCTCAATACTGAATCATGAACACTGTTTCATTTGTTTTTTTTGAATGTAGGATGCAATACTGTTTACTGAGTCAAGGTTTTCAGGAATAAGTTCAGAGTCGTCTACGGCAATGTTGAAGTTTTTCTGAATGAAACTCACCATCTCCAGCACACCGGTAGAATCTACTATACCCTTCTCCAGAAAAGAATCATCATCACTGAATTTGATTGAATTTGTGCCCATGAGAAAGTTACTGTTTACAAATTCTATTATAGTACTTTTAACGTCTCTGTTTGTATCCATCTGTAACACTCCACACTTTTAATGTTTACACAACATCTCAATTCTGTACCAGTTTACTTCAAACTGTATGCCACACTTTTCTTCAGCGTTCATTACGGTGAATAAAGATCAGGTGTAATAATTTGATTCACTTTGAAGGTATTTCAGATAAGAGCTGTTTTGTCGTTCCCAACTATGTATAATGGATTTTCCCACAACTTTCATAAATGATGGGAAAAAATGGTGGAAAAGAGAACTATTAATTCCTGAGCGCAGGGCACTCAAGCCGCTCTGGTATGCTTCAACCATTGCGCTTTTATAATTGTAGTAGGAACGGAAACAACTGAGCATTCCTTTTTGAAGGGCGAGCGGAGACATTTGTGAGGGTTTGAAAACCACATGAAGCCCATCATAGAATTGCCAGTTTTTGTGAAGAATTCTTCCATCTTTTTCATATAATGAGAACAGTTCAGTTCCCGGCAGCGGTGTGAGGACATTGTACTGGATGAAGTTTAGCCCCGCTTTTTTTGCAAATTTGGAGGTTGTGGAGAAAATCTCCGGGGTATCAGGGTCGTTTCCAAGCATAAACATTCCATGTACCTGAATACCCGCCTTACGGAAAAGTTTTATTGATTTAGTAACCTCTTCGATTTTTTGTCTCTTTTTCATCAGATCAAGTGAGCGCGGATTAACAGATTCGAGCCCTACATATACAACCCTGCACCCCGCTATGGCCATTTTTTTCACCAGCGGAAAGTCTCTGGTGATGTCGCTTCTTACCTGAGCACTCCAGGGTCTTCTGAACTTATATTTCAGCATTCCATCAACTATAGCGTGGGTTCTTTTTCTGTTTGCTGCAAAATTATCATCAACAAAGAACACTGCACCACTTCTAATGGCCATGATTTCTTCCAAAACCCTTTGAGGGCTCTGAGCTCGGTAGCTCTGACCAAACATTTTTGTTACAGAGCAGAAATTGCAGCTATGAGGACATCCCCTGGAGGTCATGACCGGCCAGATAGAGAGCTTGGGGTTGCCTTCAATAAGTGAGTAATCGGGTATGGGCAGAGAATCGAGGTCTTCTACTTTTCTCCCCTGAACTACCCCCTTAATACTCTTATCGCTTAAGAGGTTATTCAGTACCATTTCACCTTCCCCGCAAACGACACAATCGAAATCATTTTTCAGGGTATCAGGGAGCATACTTGGATGTATACCGCCTATTATGGTTCGGGAAGAGAGGTTATGAGCGGTTCTGAGATTTTTGTATTGTTTACCGATGGCCAGACCCCGCGTAACGGTGGATGTCATGCAGGTAAGGCAAAGAATATCGGCATCGAGAAGCTCTGTTTCTGAAATTTTTCTTCTAAGTATATTCTCATTTATAACAGAGCACCGGTAACCGGCAGATCGGGCCTGGGTTGCGAGGTAGAGAGGTCCCAGAAGTGGGATTTTCATAAATTTTGAGTATACGTTGTATTCTGAACCTTCAGGTTCAACGAAAACGATTTTTTCTTTTTTCATATTGAGAATACCCCTTGTTCTTTGCTTTGATGTAATGCAAAACCCGTTCCAAATTGCGAAGGATTTATGAATGGAATAAATATTGCACCGGACTTTTGGTTTAGAGATTAGGTGTAGATCGGGTGGTGGAATCTTCCGGCAGTTTATATGAATTTGTCTCTCCCTGAAACATCGGGAGAACCCAAAAAATTATCATATAAGGAGAGGGTGCAGTGAGTAGAGCTGATGAGCGAAGCGGTGGAGATTCACTTTGGTATAAGGATGCGATCATCTATGAGGTGCATGTTCGTGCATTTGGAGACAGTAACAGCGATGGAGTAGGGGATTTTAAAGGTCTCACGGAAAAACTGGACTATCTTGAGAGTCTTGGCATAACCGCCATTTGGCTTCTCCCTTTTTACCCCTCCCCCTTGCGCGATGATGGTTACGATATTGCCGATTATCTCAGCATAAACCCCGATTACGGAAAACTTGCTGATTTTAAAGCCTTCCTTAAAGCCGCTCATAAAAGGGGAATAAAAGTGATTGCCGAGCTTGTGCTCAATCATACATCTATGGAACACAACTGGTTTCAGAGAGCCCGCAGATCTCCTCCCGGTTCTAAAATACGGGACATGTATGTGTGGAGCTCAACGGCGGAAAAATACCGTGAAGCGAGGATAATATTCAGTGATTTTGAGTTTTCAAACTGGTCTTGGGACCATGTGGCTAAAGCTTACTATTGGCACCGGTTCTACTCCCATCAGCCCGATCTCAACTTCGATAACCCAAGGGTGCATAAGATGCTTCTGAGGGTTATAGATTTTTGGTTTTCGATGGGGGTGGATGGCTTGCGGCTGGATGCCGTTCCCTATCTTTATGAAAGGGAGGGGACCAATTGCGAAAACCTCCCTGAAACCCATGACTTTTTAAAGGAATTACGGGCACATGTGGATGCCCGTTTTGAGGGAAAAATGCTTCTCTCGGAAGCAAACCAATGGCCCGAGGATGCGGTTGAGTATTTTGGAGATGGTGATGAATCACATATGGCGTTTCATTTCCCGCTTATGCCCAGAATGTTTATGGCTATCCAGATGGAGGATAACTTTCCGATTATCGATATTCTAAGATCCACCCCTGAGATTCCGGACAACTGTCAGTGGGCCCTTTTCCTGAGAAACCATGATGAGTTAACGCTTGAAATGGTAACAGATGAAGAGCGGGACTATATGTATAGGGTCTACGCACAGGATACCCGTGCAAAGATAAATCTGGGAATACGGAGAAGACTTGCTCCTCTTCTCTCAAATGACAGACGAAAAATTGAACTGATGAACATACTTCTCTTCTCTCTTCCCGGAACCCCTATCATCTACTATGGCGATGAGATCGGTATGGGTGATCATTACTACCTTGGTGACAGAAACGGGGTACGCACACCAATGCAATGGGGACCGGACCGAAATGCGGGCTTTTCAAACGCCAATCCCCATAAACTTTATCTGCCTGTAATAATCGATCCTGAATATCACTATGAAGCGGTAAATGTGCAAAATCAGGAATCCAGCTACTCCTCTTTGCTCTGGTGGATGCGTGGGGTTATCGCAATGCGAAAAAGGTTCAAAGCATTCTCAAGAGGAGAAATTAAAATCATACCAAACGATAACCCCAAGGTATTAACCTTCTTAAGAGAATACAAAGAAGAAACTATGCTTGTTGTGGTCAATTTGTCACGTTTTCCGCAAGTGGTAAATATCGATATGCCCGAATATGCGGGGTGTATTCCAGAAGAAGTTTTCGGTAGAACCAGTTATCCGATAATAAAGGAAGCTCCCTATATGCTCACCCTTGGGCCGTACGACTACTACTGGCTGCTTCTGACAAAGAGTCCCGAAACTGTTGGTGTAGAAGAAAAAGTGAGAGTATTAAGTGTAAAAAGACGCTGGGAGGAACTCTTCGAGGGTAGTGAGAGAAATATGCTTGAGGAGAATGTGTTTCCGGAATATCTCCAGCGCTGCAGGTGGTTTACAGTCAAAAAGAATAAAAAGATAAATACATTGTCAATCATTGAAGAAGCGCGGGTACATGATGGATCATGGTCATGCAGGCTGACCGTTTTGAGGGTGACCTACAGCCATGGACCGGAAGAGCAGTATCTGCTGCCTGTTTCTTATGTGCCTAAGAATCTTACCGGCGGTATACTGGAAGAGTTTCCGCAGGCCATAATAGCAGATGTAAGCGTAGATAAGGAGGAAGGGATCCTCTATGATGGCACTTATGATGAGAGGCTTCACAAACTTCTGTTTAGAACCGTTGTAAGCCGAAAAAAGATAAAGGGGAAAACAGGGCACTTTACTGGAGTACCGGGTAAGGAGTTGAGGAACATTCTTACCCAAAATCATCAACCAATACCTTCAAGGCCTCTTAAAGTAGAGCAGAGTAACACTGCAATACTCTACGATGAGATTCTTTTTTTCAAACTCTACAGAAGGCTTGAAGAGGGAGTTAATCCGGAGTTTGAGATTTTACGATACCTGGGCACTCAGACTGAGTTTAAAAATATCCCTCCTTACGCCGGAGCTCTTGAATATAAAAGTGACAATAAAATCCCCCTCACTGCAGCAATAATGCAGGGGTATGTGGAGAATAGCGGTAATGCGTGGAGTTATTCCTCAGGGGTTGTGACAAAATATTTTGAGCAAATACTTGCAGAGCGTGGAAGTTTACCGGCTATGCCTGTTGAATACCCTGCGCTTATAGATGTAGGCAGCAAACCAATCCCCGATTTTTTCAGGGAACTTGTGGGGGAACTGTTTTTGGAAATGGTTGCACTTTTGGGAAAAAGAACTGCAGAACTTCACAAAGCCCTGGTTTGTAAAGATGACTATAAGGCTTTTACTCCTGAACCTTTTTCCCTTTTATATCAAAGATCGGTTTATCAGTCGGTTCAGGGTATTGTGCAGAAGACATTCAGATCTGCAGAAAAGGAGCTGAAAAACATGTCTTCTGAAAACAGGGCAGAGGTGGAAGAGTTATTGGGAATGGAGCGCAATATTCTTACTGTCCTGAGGAGAATATCATCGGTTAAAATACCCTCTCAGAAAATAAGAATACATGGTGATTATCACCTGGGACAGGTCCTTTTCACCGGAAAAGATTTTATCATTATGGATTTTGAGGGCGAATCAACTCGTCCATTGAGTGAGCGTAAACTGAAACGATCCCCTTTCAGGGACGTGGCGGGGATTATTCGTTCCTTCCATTATGTAGCTTACAGCACTCTTTTTATGGAGTCTACATTCAGAAAAGAAGATATTCCATTTCTGTCAACCTGGATTGAGCCCTGGTATCATTTTCTTAACGGAATATTCCTCAAATCCTATCTCCAGACTGCTTCCGATGAAGGTTTCATTCCGGAAAACAGTAAGCATGTCGATATATTGCTTAAGACATTCCTTATAAATAAGGCAATGCATGAATTAGGATATGAAATCAGCAGCAGGCCTGATTGGTTAATAATTCCGGTAAAAGGCATTAAGAGCATAATGAGAGAAAATCCGGAATAATGTCTTCGGTATCAAAACTGATAGCGCACGCTTACAGGGTGAGTGCCTGTTATTACGTTTTGGATAAAGGGGGGATGTGTAAAATCAGGTGTTACCCTTATAACACTTAAAACACCCCTCCATGTGGTCATTAACCATGCCAACCGCCTGCATAAAGGAGTAACAAATTACCGTACCCACAAAACTAAAACCTCTTCTTTTCAAATCCTTACTCATAAGATCTGATTCTTTGCTGTGGGTAGGTATTTCACTAACGGTTTTTGGGGGGGGGGAGGGAAAGATCGTTTTATAATTAGTAAATCTCCAGATGTATTCGTTAAAAGATCCGAATTCTTTTCTGAGTTTTATGAAGGCTTTTGCATTTTTAACTGCCGAAGTAATCTTAAGTCTGTTCCTGATAATACCCCGGTTAGACATTAGTCTTTCTGTGTCAACTCCGGAAAAAGCTGCAATCGCTTCATAATCCCAATCGAGAAAAGCCTTTTTGAAATGGTCTCTTTTTTTTAGAATTGTTAACCAGGATAAACCGGCTTGAAATCCTTCCAGTATAATCATTTCGAAAAGTTTGGTATCATCATGTACCGGAACACCCCATTCAAGATCATGGTATCTGCAATAATCCGGATCATTCCCTGCCCATGAGCATCTCTGGATAACTGTCAAGAAGTGCCTCCGCAATCATCATATCAGCTGGTGTGGTAATTTTAAAGTTAAGAGGATCCCCAAATGAAAACCCGGTTTTAATACCTTTACGTTCCATTAAGGAAGCTTCATCGGTAGGTGGCGGTGTCATAAGTGTTTCATCTTCGAAACATTCAAGTAACAAGTTGCGTTTGAGTAGCTGAGGTGTTCCAACCCTAATAACACTCGAGCGGTCAACAGTTTCACCTGTTGTATTTCCTTTGAATGTTCTGAGCGTATCCACAACGGGTGTAGCGGTAATGACACATTTGAATTTAGAACGCATTTCAAGAACAGAATCGATGACTTTTTCAGATAAGAAAGGTCGTGCTGCATCATGTACCAGTATCCATTCTGCATCAGACTTCTTAGCTCCATTTCTCACTGATTTCCATCGTTGATCTCCGCCGATGGTTAAAGATACACAATTCTTGAGATCCGGATAATTATTGAGGAAATCTTCTGCTTTGTTAATCATTTGTTCAGAAACTACAAGAATAACAGAAGAGATATCTTTATGCGACGCAAATCTTATGAGCGAATAATAAAGGATAGGTTTGTCTTTAAGCTTTACGAAAGCCTTTGGGATGGAATATCCGAGTCTTGATCCTGATCCAGCAGCTACAATAATGGCATCTGTTTTATTCATATGATAAAAGAAGGGAGCATTACACTCCCTTGGTTGTAAAAGCGAAAGAAGATTAACTGTTAACAGCAGTCTGTTTAATTTGAAGAATCTATATTTTTACGTTCTACCATACCTGCCACCTTCATCGGTAAACCGAATACTTTTATAAACCCGGTAGCATCTTTCTGGTCGTAGAGTTCTGTGTCACTGAATGAAGCCAAATCCTCGATATACAACGATTTTTCAGCCTCAGTACCAACAGGAACAACGTTTCCTTTGTATAGTTTGAGCCGAACTTTTCCAGTGACATTTTTCTGGGTTGATTTTACAAATGCATCCAGAGCTTCCCGAAGAGCAGAGAACCACTGTCCGTCATATACAAGTTCTGCATATTTAATTGACAGAATTTCTTTCTGATGAGCAGTGTCTCTGTCAAGGACGAGGTTTTCAAGTTGACGATGAGCAGCATAGAGAATTGTTCCACCCGGAGTTTCATATACACCACGTGATTTAATCCCTACAAGTCGGTTTTCTACAACGTCAACCTGACCGATTCCATGATCTGAACCATATTTGTTCAGGGCGGTTAGAAGTTCTACCGGGCTCATTTTTTTTCCGTTAACAGCTGTTGGAGTACCTTTTTCGAAGGATATTTCAATGTATTCTGGTTTATCCGGAGCTTTTTCGATAGTGTTTGATAGTGTATAGACTTCATCGGGTGGTTCATTGGCAGGGTTTTCCAGAACTCCACCTTCGTGAGAGATGTGCCATATGTTTCTATCTTCTGAGTAAATGCGCTTTTTTGATTGTGAAATTGGAATGTTATGTTTTTGAGCATATGCTATACATTCTTCTCTGGAGTGAAGATTCCATAGCGGATCTTTCCAGGGTGCGATTATTTTCAGTGAAGGATCGAGGGCCATAATTGTTAATTCAAAACGCACCTGGTCGTTTCCTTTACCAGTAGCACCGTGTGCAATTGCCTCAGCACCTTCTTTCTGTGCAATCTCAACAGCCCTTTTGGCAATGAGTGGTCGGGCAAAACTTGTTCCAAGGAGATAGCATTTTTCATAAACCGCTCCAGCCTGTACAGTAGGATATATGAAGTCGGTAATAAACTCCTCTGTGAGATTTTCGATATAGAGTTTTGAGGCACCTGTTTTTAGAGCTTTTTCTTCTAAGCCACTAAGCTCCTCCTCTTGACCGAGATCAGCACAAACAGCAATGACTTCGCAATTGTAGTTTTCCTTGAGCCAGGGAATCATGATTGAAGTGTCAAGACCGCCGGAGTAAAGTAATACAACTTTTTTCATAATGTTTTACATCCTTGATGGAAACAGTTATTAGTTAGAGCAAATAGTAATATTTACCTACAAGCAATTTTAATGTTCAATGCAGCCACAGCTTTGCTGAATATATCAAAAGCTTCATCTATATGTTCTGATGTAACAGTAAGGGGAGGCATGAATCTTATGGTATTATTGTTAGCTTTAACCAAAAGCAGGCCATCCCTTTTGCAATCATCAATGACCTGATCAGGGTTTTCTGTAAAGCGCACGCCAAGTAAAAGTCCTTCGCCCCTTACACCTTCTATGATGTCGTAATCCTTGGCTGCTTCGGAAAGTTTATCAGCCAGGTATTTGCCATTTTCCTGTACTTTTTTCAAAAAAACAGGTTCTGACACAATATCAATGATCTGAGCACCAAGTGCACAGGCCAGTGGATTTCCTCCGAAAGTTGTACCGTGATTTCCCGGAGTGATAGCGGAAGCAATGTCATCTGTACAGATCACAGCCCCCAGGGGAAGTCCACCACCAAGAGGCTTTGCAAGTGCCATAATATCAGGGATGACATTGTGCTGCTCGTAGTTCCATAGTGTTCCAGTGCGGCCGGTGCCACATTGTATTTCATCAAAAACGAGTGCTATTGAATTTTTGTTTGCATATTCCCTCAGGAATTTCAGAAATTCAGTATCAGCCTTGTTGATACCGCCTTCACCTTGTAAGGGTTCAACGATTATGGCTGCAAACTTGTGGGAGTCAAGTTTCCTTTTTGTTGCCTCTGAGTCATTGAATGGAGCATAATGGAACCCCTGCACAATTGGTTCAAAACCGGAGTGAAAAGATTCCTGTGCTGTAGCGCTGAGGGCACCGTAAGTTCGTCCATGAAAACTGTTGGTAAAAGAGAGAATGTGGTATTTTTCTTCATCAATTTTTTTTGCCCATTTGCGTGAAAATTTTATCGCAGCCTCTATTGCTTCCGTTCCGCTGTTACAGAAAAAGACCTTGTCGGCGAAACTTTTTTCGATGAGTTTTGACGCCAGGTCTATCTGCGGTTGGGTATGGTAGAGGTTTGAAGTGTGGATAAGCAAAGCAGCCTGATGCTGTAGGGTTTCAATAAGGAGTGGATGAGAATGCCCCAGGGCATTAACTGCAATCCCAGACCCGAAATCAAGATACTTTTTTCCTTTTGAATCAAAGATGTGGACTCCCGCCCCTCCGGACATAGGGGGGCCACTGCGTTTGTAGGTGTTTACAAAGAGATTGTTATACTCATTTTCTTTCATAGAGAATGCCTCTTGAGATTTTTAAAAAGTATTTAGCTGTGGATTACAGTTCCGGCGGATTCACCTCTTATCAGTTCGTTTTTCAGTGTGTCTTTATTTGTCCATCCGCAAATATGAACTCTTTTAACTCCGCTTCTGATAGCTTCGGCTGCAGAACGCAGTTTAGGAATCATACCACCCGTTATGTGCCCCTCAGAGATTAGCTGTTCGATTTCATCAATATGGATATCATTTCTCTGTGTGTCATCAATCATTACGCCTGCAACATCGGAAACAAAAATTAAGTCATCGGCTTTAATTGCCTTTGCGAGTTCGCTTGCTGCCAGATCCGCATTTACATTGTATATTGTACCATCGCTACCTCTTGAAACGGGAGAGATAACCGGTACCAGATTTGCCGATCTGAAGAAATCGAATATCCGTGTATTTACTTTTTCAATTCTCCCCACGTAACCGATATCTTTATTTTTATGCAGCATTTTTGACGCAATAAAGAGATCTGCATCAACACCACTTATCCCAGCGGCTGATATATTTTCGCAAAGCAGGGCATTAACAATCTTTTTGTTGACATTTCCGGAGAGTACCATTTGCACAATTTTCACCATTTCTTCATCGGTGACCCGCATCCCATCAACAAAGGTAAAATCTTTATTTAAAAGATCGAGTTGGCGGGCGATATCTTTGCCGCCACCATGTACAACAATGGGGAAATTATCATCGGTGAGCATACCTATGCTTTGTCCGAGCTCACGCAAAAGCCCTCGGGCGTCAACTGTTGATCCACCTATTTTTATGATAATAGTATTCATGGGCATAGTATTCCTGTTTATGATAGGCCGTTTGTTTCGGGCTGACCAAACATGATGTTGAAATTCTGAACAGCCTGCCCGCTTGCCCCTTTTATTAGATTGTCTAAGGTAGATACTGCAATTACGGGATGTCCGTTCTGGCCTCCTGTGAAAGAAATATCACAGAAGTTTGTATGTGCTATATTACTAATTGCCGGGAGATCGGATGGATCTCTTAAGCGGACAAATGGCTCATTTTTGTAGCGGTTCGCAGCAATCGAGTAACACTCTTCTGCACTAAGCTCAGTTTTAATATAAATTGTGGACAATATACCCCGGTTTATTGGAAGCAGGTGGGGGGAGAATGTGAGTGATATATCGCGTTTAGCCGCCTTTGACAGTTCCTGTTCTATTTCGGGAGTGTGGCGATGAGTATGACCGATTGAATATGCACTGAAATTTTCGTTTGCCTCAACAAAATGTGTATTGAGTTTAAGTGAGCGTCCCGCACCGCTTACTCCTGATTTTGAATCTGCAATAAGCATTTCTACCTTTTCTGGTTGAGATTCAAAAAGTGGCAGTAATGGGAGAAGAATGCTGGTGACGTAGCATCCGGGATTTGCTATTAGAGAGGCATTCGCAATTTTCCCACGATAAAACTCCGGAAGTCCGTACACGGCATTCTTTAGGTATTCTGGGGCCGGATGATCAATTTTATACCAGCTTTTGTACGTGTCTGTGTTTTCTATTCTGAAATCAGCACTCAAATCAACAATTTTTATCCCTTTTTCAATAAAGGGAATCAGTAATCCGGCTGATACGGCATGGGGCAGACAGGAAAAAATACACTCCGCACTTCTGCTCTGTGCTTCCTGGGGAGAGATCAGGATATCGTCAAAAATCCCTTTCAATGAAGGGAATATCTCTGCAATCTGTTTGGATGCGTAGCTTTGTGATGAAATGAAGGTGATTTCTACACTTGGGTGCCTGGAAAGAATCTTTATCAACTCAAGCCCGGTATAGGAAGTGGCTCCCAGGATCCCAACTTTTACTTTATTCATAGAATAATGCCCATTGATAGGAGTGAAAAAATTAGAATACAAACGTTATAAAATAATTCATATCGCGCCTTATGGCCATGTGTTTATATATATATAGATATTAAGGTGAAATCCCGGCTAAGGTTGCCATGATGGTACGGGATGTACACCCCTTAGAGATATCTCCATTTGAGCCTTGAAACAGGGACCGTCTGTCAGGCACTACTTTATGAGGATTGTTATCTTTAAATCGTTTATTCACTGAGGAGTAATAGTATGAAAATAGCTGTGCTAATGGGCAGCATGAGAAAAAATGGAAATACAGAAATGGTTTTAAAGTCTTTTGTCCAACTGCTCAAATTGAAAAAGGCTGAGCTGCAATATATTTGGTTGTGCGACAGGAATCTTGATGTTTTTGGCGCAAATTATTTGGAAAAATCTGTTTTTTGCAGTAGTTTTCATAGACTTAATTACTGATTACAGATTCTGAATAGATGGATTTATGTTTAAAAAAGAAAAATAGTTGTTTCATTGATTGTGGCCTTCTTTATAGCTTTGCCATTGATCCTTTATGTAGGTGTCGGAGCATTTCTTCATGTGTTTGCTGTAATGGGTGCTAACCGGTTAATTTCGCTTGAAGAACAGGGCAGATTATCACGGGAATATGGATTTGTGTGGCAGGAGATCAATCTAAACAGGGAAATGTCTTCAATTGCCTCTGCTATATCAGATACTGGCAGTGAGAAGCAAATCTCTGAGACAGAAAGCAAAAGGGAGATAGTTGAGTTTCCATCCCTTTCAGCCATAACGGAATTGAATAATATCAGAGATTTTTCGAAGGTAATCAGAATCACGGATCGGAACGGAATACCTCTTTCAGAAATCAGAACGACTCACACCTGTATTGATGTATCAGAAATAAACGACATGCTTCTGAAATCATTGATTATCACTGAAGATCAGCGTTTTTATACCCGCTCAAGAGCTTACGATTACAATGCCTTGGTCCGTTCTTTTGTTGATGCTGTTTTTCGCAGCATCTCTACAAGACGTATTCAGATGCCAAGAGCTACAAGTACAATACATATGCAGGTTGCCAGATTTTTGATGCTTAGGACTAATACTCTTGGATATGCATATACAGACAGAAGTATTATGCGCAAAATGCGTGAAATTCAGTTGGCGGAAGCTCTCAAAAGCACATTTACTGATGAAGAGATACTTACGGTGTATATAAATCATTGTGTGTCGGCTGGAAGAGGAATGAGGGGGTATTACGATATAAGTAAGGGGCTCTTTGGTATACATCCTTCAGAGCTTGATACAGCACAGAGCCTGTATTTAGCCCGGCTTGTCAAATGGAACAGGCATGTTCCCGACAGAATAATTCAGCAGGTTAAGGCAAGTCTTCCGGAGCTCGCCAGGCATCTTGATTGGGATAAGGAAAGCAAAAAAGCTATAAGGAGATCTGTTGACAGTTTATCATTCAGACCATTTCAACCGATAATCTCTCGAAACAGTCATCTTATTGACTTAGCCAACGAATACTGGCGTGAGATATGCCGTCAAAAGGGAATGAGCCGAAGTGAACTTGAAGAGATGGATATTGCAAATCCCGAAAGCATGATTCGCAGATTTGGCAACCTGACTATAGCGCTGACACTCGACTATCGGTTACAGAAAAAACTGGAGGAGCTCGTAGATGCAAGGGGCTTTGGGCCCGACACTCTTATTCGAACAGATATAAGAATAGGGAGTAAAGGTACAGACATGCATTTAGAGGAGGTCCCACCCGATACAGTGCGCAAAATAACCCTCATTGAAAAAGACTCACTGTTCAGGGATCCTGTTTCCGGAGCTTCTGTTCAACTGAATCAAAATGACACCCTGATAACTAATATTCGTTACAGAAAAACAGGTACAGGACAAGTAAGAAGGTCAGCATTTTTCTACAGACGCGGTGATTTGCCTGTCCCGGGGCAATACTTTGCATATGCTATAATGGATTCTCAAAACCGTCAGTTACTGGCGTATTATTCCCGCGATCGACTTGGCAGCAGACTCACTTCGCTTCTTCGCAACCGCACACCTAATGGGTCAAGTCTTGCCAAGCCGATAATTTTCGCCTTAACCTACGATTTAGGAATATACGAACATGCCGATATGGCTACAGACGAAAGCGAAGTCGCTGACACGATACCATGGGCACGTACTGCAATATTGAGAAATGGTGATCCTGTAGGTATGCGTTATCTGAAAACTACCGATGAGGACGGGTACATGGTCCACAATCATCACCGCAGGTTTGACGGTTATGATTTCATTTATAATCATCTGTATAGATCCAACAATATTCTTTCCGTTGAAGCTATTTACAGACTAAATACAGATCTTCGTGATACAGATAATCCTCAGACCTCAGGGGTTTCTCAGCTGTTAAAGCGTATCGGGTCACAATCTCTAATGGCCAACAGGTACGTTACAGGCGCTGATTTGTACAAGGCTATAGCCGGTGTAGTCTCAGAACCTGTTGCTGCCAAATATAACACTGGAAGGTCTCCGTCACAGACATACTCTGTTGCGCTTGGAACCTTGGAATTGTCACTTTTCGAACAACTGCATTTGTTCAATGTTCTGTATGATAACAGAATACCAGTTAATCCTTCAAGACACCCAAAGCTCTTCATTAAAGACATAATGCTTGCAGGAAAGCCCTTTCATTTTGAAGATACACTGGAGTATGTAAACTTGTTCAGCAGTATGGAAAGTATAAAACCGGTTGCTCTTGCGCTTCATAAACGTCTTGTATCATCACCGCGCGACCGACTTGGCAACTTTGATATATGCGATCAGGTTGACATGTATGGCAACCAGGGCGGATTACTTAGCAATTTCGCTAAGAGCGGAACTACTGATAATATTATTCGTCCCTTTAACGTTGATAATACAAGCGGGGCCACGACCAACTATGGATTATGGCACGCGGTTTTAAGACTGAATCTTACCAGGGATGACCTTGTGCGCATGGTGAAGGATGATGAGAATATCGACTCCGCTATGAAAAAACAAATTTCCTTTGACCGGGTCCCAGCCGAGGAAATCACAGATATTACAATTGCAAGTGTGGGGGAGTGTAACTACGAATACACCGGCAGCCGTGACGGGAAAAGTTTACATGGCTATCTTACCCGTGAATTGCTCCATACCTTCGGAATTCCCTGCACAGACGGTTTTTATGCAGATTACGAAAATAAACTGATCAACAGCAGATCAAGGGATGAACTTTTCTCCTATCAGCAGGAAGAAACAGATCTGTCATTTTTTTCAAGAACATTTATCAGATTAAGGACTATCGGTTCAGAAGAATCCGTTGATGAGGTGTCCTTTGATAGGAACAGATCGGGAAATATTGTTCTTAGAAGAAGTAATTACAGAACAATGTTAAGCTTTGCACAGTATATGGGAAGTGAATCAAGAAGATACCGCGATCTTGTCAGTCAATTAAGAAGACCAGCCTCAATACAGGCAGCAGAGGAAACGCTCGAAGAAATTTTAGCCATCGACATTGAAAATCAGTTTCTTAGAAGAGAGCTTGAGAGTGCTGTTAAATCTTTGAAAGAAAGTCTCAGATAATCTTAAAATATGTAAAACAGAAATTTTTTCAAGGACTAGTGGAGCCTCTAATATAACAAACCTGCGATTTTTTCATTCACATTTTCGAGGCATTTCTTTAGAGCTTGTGCTATCAGTGATGTCAAGAACCCATGATGGTTTAGATCAAACGGAATTTCTTCCATGGTTTCCCAGGTCGTATTGGCAACATCACTGGATGAAACCTCTCCGGAAAAACTGCTTTCAAAAGTTATTCTTTCAACTGATGCATCAAACAGTCCGATATTCAGATGAACCCGTGCGATAACGTATTCTCTGTACATGTCTGCTTCTGCCGATATTTCAGCAAAGGGCATGAGATCGAAAGACTCAATTGAGCCGATTACAATGTAGCGCGAGCGTGAATTTCTGGCCAGGTAAATCAACTCTTCACTATTTTTATTATCTTTGGGGTGTGTATGGGTCTCAAATGTGAGGTGATCGAGATTATTTTCAAGGTTACCCTTAAAGAGAGTGGTGATTTCAGTTGTCAAATCCCAACTTCCGGAATAATCAGAATTGTTTAAAAGGGGAGTTACTAAAACCTTGTTGTCAAACCTGCCAGCCAGAATAAGGTGATCACGTTTTGCCTGATGGAGATAATCCTGCTTTATGCGTTGTACAGTTCTCTCGGGTACCCAACTTTTTATATACTCCATATCTTCTGTTACAAAAGTTCTGGTCAATCCGTCCCCGTCATTTTTGAATGTCAAAATTTCCGGCGCTCTGAGAAAGTAAGAGCGATTTCTTCGCATATCTCTGATTCTTGTTGTTCCTGTTACCAGTTTAAGAGTTGATTGATTGTCATAGATTCGGAGCAAAAGAGATCCGTTTAAATATATTTTTAAGTTGTCGGTGTAGATGATCATGTTTTCAGTTGAGTTATCATTCCGCTGATTTGTAAAAAAAGCCTCTCCCGATAACAAAGTCAGGGAAGTTTTTGAGCCTGAGAACGATGAAAAAATGAGTCTGGAATTTTGGTTTATAAAGGCGGTGTCGTTGTTGGGCCATGAAAAATGGAGTATAGAATTTCTTAATGTTCTGAGCTGGTCATTATTGTAGAAGTTGGTTGTTGGATCAATATATTCCCACCCTGTTTCTCCGGATCGGCGTATTTCGGCAATCCCGGTGATTTTGTCGATCTGTGGTTCTGAAGATTTGGCTCGAACTGCACAGAGAGCGATAATGATGAGTATGATGGTCTTTTTTTTCATCTGATTTTCTATCCCATTGCCGTTGTTATTCTTTCAATATTGTATAATACTATTTTATTGTTGTTCAAGAAAGATTTATTGTGATCAGTAATGTATGCATGCGGGAAGTGCCCGATATGTATAATTATGGTTGCAGTAGTGCTGAAAAATATTGAGTTGAGCGGGTGCATCCGTTATTTTCAGCTTTCAGAGCCATATTTTTGGGAGATTTTTTCAAGGGAGAGACCGGTACATGAAAATTGAATTACGTAGCTCAAAAACAACATCAGGCAGACGAATGGCAGGGGCAAGAAGCTTATGGCGTGCAAATGGCATGACTGAGGATCAGATGGGTAAGCCAATCATTGCTGTGGTTAACTCTTTTACCCAATTTGTTCCTGGTCACGTTCATCTGCATGAGATAGGGCAGCTTGTAAAAAGATTGATTGAAGATCAGGGGTGTTTTGCTGCAGAATTCAATACTGTTGCTATAGATGATGGTATCGCTATGGGGCATGATGGGATGCTTTACTCCCTGCCTTCAAGGGATCTGATTGCTGATAGTGTGGAGTATATGGTTAATGCACATAAAGCTGATGCTATGGTGTGTATTTCAAATTGTGACAAGATAACTCCGGGTATGATGATGGCTGCTATGAGACTCAACATTCCTGTGATTTTTGTTTCCGGTGGGCCGATGGAAGCTGGTATTGTGGGGAAAAAGAGTTATGATCTTGTGGATGCAATGGTTATGGCCGGAGACAAGAGTGTTTCCGACGAGCAGATTGAGGAGATTGAAAAAGCCGCATGCCCAACCTGCGGATCATGTTCGGGGATGTTTACCGCCAATTCCATGAATTGTCTTGCCGAGGCACTTGGAATTGCATTGCCGGGCAACGGCACCCTACTGGCAACACATAAAAATCGCTTCTCCCTCTTTGAGAAAGCTGCAGATTTAATTGTAAAAAATGCCCATACTTATTACAGAGATGGTGATGAATCTGTATTGCCCCGTTCTATAGCATCAAGAGATGCTTTTCTCAATGCAATGTCTCTTGATATAGCAATGGGAGGATCCACCAATACTGTTCTTCATCTGCTTGCTATTGCAAGAGAAGCAAAGGTGGATTTCACAATGGAGGATATTGACCGGCTTTCAAGGAAAATTCCTGTTTTGAGCAAGGTTTCTCCAAATTCTGATTATCACATAGAGGATGTAAACAGAGCTGGTGGGATTATCGGTATACTTGGGGAACTGTCAAGGGCTAAGTTGATAAACACCAGTGTCGGAAGAATTGATTTTCCTTCACTGTCTGAGGCTTTGGAAATGTACGATGTAAAGAGTGAAAGTGCATCGGAAGAAGCACTGTTGTTATATAAAAGTGCACCAGGCCGAAAAGGCCGAAACCTTGTAATGGGTTCCCAGGAGAACTATTATGAGGAGTTGGATCTTGATCGCAAGAACGGCTGCATTCGGGATTTAGAGAATTGCTATAGTAAAGATGGCGGACTGGCTGTACTTTTTGGCAATATCGCATCTAAAGGTTGTATTGTAAAGACTGCGGGAGTTGATGAGTCCATACTTGTTTTCAACGGAAGCGCAAAAGTCTTTGATTCACAGGATTCGGCCTGCGAAGGGATTCTTAATGGTGAAGTAAAAAGCGGTGACGTTGTGATTATTCGCTTTGAGGGACCAAAGGGTGGGCCTGGAATGCAGGAGATGCTCTATCCAACTTCTTACATAAAATCAATGCATCTTGGTAAGGAGTGTGCACTCATAACTGATGGTCGCTTTTCTGGAGGTACATCGGGGCTCTCAATCGGTCACGTATCACCGGAAGCCGCTGCTGGTGGAGAGATCGGACTTCTCCGCGATGGAGATGCAATAGAGATTAATATACCTCAGCGCTCCATATCGGTTCTCCTTAGTGATGAGGAGCTGAACAAGAGAAGAGAAGAAGAGTTATCAAAAGGCAAAAATGCATTCAAGCCTGTTAATCGGGACAGAGTGGTTTCTCAGGCTCTTAAAACATACGCCTATTTCGCATCTTCTGCTGATACGGGTGCATTAAGAACGCTTCCCGAAGATGCGCAATAAAAGAAGTGGTGTATTGATGCAGGATTTATGCTGGTATATTTATTGCAACCTCCTCTACCTTACTGAAAGTAGGGTAGGGGTATATGCCGATAAAAATATTAACATCGATTTTCGCTTCATTTGTTATACTTCACAGCCAGCAGCTTATAATTGAGGATTACCTCAACGAGGCCAATGCTGCAGACTACCTTCTCATAGCTCCCGAATTATTTGTAAACCAGACTTTGCGGCTCGCACATCACCGTAACAGTTTTCAGGGTGATGGGGTCGGGGATGCAAAGGTGGTTAGATTGGAAACGATCGATTCAATTTTCAGGACACATGATACAGTTCAGCGTTATAAAGCACTCTGGAAAGGATTAAAGTACGCAAACGAGAACTGGAGTGAACCACTTAAGTATATTGTTTTTATAGGTAATGATTCTTTGGGCTGGGACAGTACCGGAAGACTGGTTAACTTTGGTCTTATGCCCTCTATCCCCAATGGTTATCAATACTACCGGCGTCATGGTGGGAGAGACACTGTAATCAGGTATTCAGATGATTACTATCTCTCAGTCAATCGCTCCTCTTTGTATCCGGTAAATGTACCAAGGAACCCTCAGGACCTGCGTATAGGTAGAATTCCTTGTCAAACAGTAAGTGAGCTCTCAACCTATATAGACAAAGTCATAGCCTATGACCTTGGTCGCAGATTTGAAGTATCAAACAATGCTCTTTTAATTGCCGATGATGCAAGAAAGGCAAATGTTGCAGATCCGTTAGGGTTTTCCCATTTCACTACCGCTCAGACCATCAGTACGCAAACGGCACTTAGTTGGTACAATATTACCCGACTCTATTTATCTATGTACACAATGGATGAAAATTTCAGGCACGTTGAGGCTAATCAGGAATTTCACAGTGTATTAAACAATCAAAAATGGATAATATTCTTTGGGCATGGCAGTCCTGGTGTTTTAACAGATGAACATCTCATAACTTCAAGTGATTTACTTCTGGTCGACAGAAATTACCCGCCCTTTATCTTTTTGTCCTTTTCCTGCCTTAATGGAGTGTATCACATACCAAAAGACAGCTCAATGCTTAAACAGGCACTTTTCACAGAAAATGGAGGAGCTGTTGCATATGTTGCAAGTACAACACTTGAATATGCATTGCCCAATGAAAATTTCGCCAATGCAATGTTCAGGGTGTATAGTTCTGATTCAGGGGTAACTTTGGGACAGATGGTAAATGGTGCGAAACGCTCCATAATGAGTCGGGTTGAGCATTATCATCTCTTTGGAGATCCTGCATTAAGGGTTAGATCTGTGCCTCTCGAGCCACAAATTACATTTACCGGTAATGGAAATCTCAGAGTATCTCTGCCACATATATTTTCTACCGCAGAATACTATCTAACCATATCCCGTTTTGATACCTTAAAACTGCTTGAAGATACAACACAATCTTTTACAGATGAGCAAATCCTTTTCACACAGAGGAAAGGTGGTAATGGGGAGGTTGAGTTTGCTTTACCTGATAATCTATCTGGCGATTTAAGATTTAACCTGTATGCAGGGAACGATATTTATGAAGCAAGGAAAGATACGGTAATCTATTTCGATGTACTTCAAAACAACAATGCTGTACTTACCCGAAATAAAACTCCTGAAATCTTAGTCAGTGGATCCAATCTGATCTTTAGGAATATTGAGAAAGAAGGCATGGATCTTAAACTGTATGATTTAAGAGGGCGTTTGATTGAAAAAGTATCATATCGTAACCTTCCGCAAAACTTTATCTTTAATTTGGCTTCATTGAATGCCGCTTCCGGGCAATACATTATAGTTGTTAATGACGGCAGGTGCAATCTGTTAAGCAGAGTTGTAAGGATTTTCTGATTAGTTTTGGAAAAGCTCACTTTCACTCTTTCCAATTTTTCTGTATAAGGTTCTTCTCCCTATACCCAGTATTTCTGCTGCTTTACGTTTGTTGCCCTGTACAGTGTCAAGTACGTGGGTAATGTACTTACGTTCCATTTCTTCAAGCGGAATAAGATTGTGCGTATCATTGGGTGTTGGAAACCCCAAAACTGTTGATGCTTCTTTGGCGCTGTGTTTACGCATTCTTGCCGGAAGATGGTCTGGTTGGATATATTCTCCATGGGCAAAAGTTACTGCTCTTTCTATTGCATTGCGCAGTTCTCGTACGTTTCCCGGAAAGTGATATTTGTTTATAATTTCCAAAGCTTTTTCTGAAAGTCCTGTCACGTTTTTTTTCAATGCCAGTGAGAACTGCTGGGTAAATCTTGCTGCAAGCAACTCTTTATCGCCTCCCCGTTCCCTGAGTGGGGGGATTTTTATGGCAAATGTTTCCAAACGATAATAAAGGTCTTCCCTGAAATTTCCCTTTTTTACTTCTTCGTAAACATCACTGTGTGTAGCCGCCAGAATCCTCACATTTACCTGCTGTTCTTTGTTTTCACCGATTCTTCTTAGTTTACCGTCCTGTAAAATTCTGAGTAGTTTTGCCTGGAGTGAGAGTGGCATCTCGGATATCTCGTCCAGCAAAAGAGTTCCGCCTTCAGCTTCAGCGAAAATTCCCTGCCGATTTTGAGCTCCGGTAAACGATCCTGCGGTATGACCGAAAAATTCACTTTCAAGGAGATGTTCAGGTATTCCGGCGCAATTTATAGGAAGAAACGGGCCATCGGCACGCATGCTTTCTTTGTGAATTGCCCTGGCAACAAGTTCTTTCCCTGATCCGCTTTCACCCAGAATCAATACCGGTCCTCTCGCTTTTGAGACTTGCCTGATTTGTTGGAAAAGAAGTCTCATAGGTTCACTTCTGCCAAATATGTCATGAAATGATTCAGAAGAGATAAACCCATACATCCTGTTGACCATCTCTTTTAACTGTTTTTTTTCGAGTAGCCGCTTTACGGTTATCATGAAATGTTCAAGATCAAGAGGTTTGGTAAGAAATTCATCCGCACCGGCTTTAAGAGACTCCACAGCCCTCGAAATGGTGCCAAACGCTGTGATTACCAAAAAACAGGGAGGGGACTCCGGATTCATTTCCTGAATGATTTTTAGAAAAGCAAGACCATCTATCCCCGGCAGCATGAGATCACAAACAATAAGGTCCGGCATATCTGTTTTGAGCTTTTCAATTGCGTTTTCAGCTGAGCTTGTCCAGTATGAATTGTACCCGGCATCCCCGACTTCTTCACAAAGCAGATTTCCTAATGCCTTATCGTCTTCTATAATCCATACATTGTAGTTTTCTGGAGATATTTTTTTCACGAGGTTTCCCTAATTTTTATGTGGAATCGAAATCTCAAAGCATGTTCCTCCCATTTTACTTTCCTTAACCTCAATCTTTCCCTCATGCTCCTCAATTATAGTGTGAACAACTGAAAGACCAAGTCCGGTACCTTTTCCCACAGTTTTGGTTGTAAAGAAAGGCTCAAATATTTTTGGGTAAATTTCTTTTGGTATCCCCGGGCCATCATCATCTATGAAGAATACAACATTGTTATTTTTCAGGTTCCAACTGCAATTGACATTGCCACCAGGGGTGCTCTGCACAGCATTGCGTACAAGGTTAAGAAGAGCCTGCTGTATTCTAATAGCGTCTACTCTTGTATTGGTCTTTATATCGGGTTCTGACAATTTAATGTTTGTGTTTGCTATTTCTTCCTGAAGAGCCGAAATTACAGAAGTAAAAAGGTCTGTTGGACATACTGATGTGCGATGAAGTGGACTTCGATGGCTGAAGTCAAGTAGTTGCCTAATGATATATTTCATTCTGCCAACTTCATCCCGTATTGCAGAGAGTGTTTTATATTGGTTTTGGCTGATTTCTTTGCAGCGCATTGCCCGTTGTGCTTTTCCGTTTATTACACTTAAGGGTGTTCCAAGTTCATGAGCAGTTCCGGCACAGAATCTTCCAAGAGAAGCAAGCCTTTCAGCTTGACGGAGCTTTTCTTCAAGTTTCTTCTGATCATCCTGATGTCTTTTAAGTTTTTGTTCAGCATGTTCTATACTGTCAAGCATGCTGTTGAAGTTTGTTCCTAATTTGACGATCTCCTCAGGTCCACTGCAATCAAACCGATGTTTGGAGTCTCCGTTAGCGATTCTAAACATACTCGAGGTGAATCTGTTCAGATGTCTACCGAGAGCGCGGTGATGCCCATAAAGAATGATGATTGACAGAATGATTAACAGTAAGCTCAGGCCTATTATCCCTTTCAATCTTACGGAAGCAAGATGGTCTCTGAAATCACTCCCTCGTCTTGTGAGGTGTAGAAGTCCGTGGATCTTTCCACCGGTGTCGGTTAGTGGAAGAAAGTAGGAAAACACCCTTCTGCCTGCAATACGGTCATATTCTCCATGATTTTCTCCCTCAGCTGCAAGTTGTATCAGTTTTTGACGCTCGGGGTTTGGGTCTGTAAGTCCCTGTTTTGCAATTTCTCTGCCCTCTTTATCATAAACATATGCACCGTAAACTCTGCCAATTGCAAAAACCGACTCCAGGGTTTGTTGTACACTACCCATGCGATCTTTCTCCAGAGAATAGGAGAGGGGTTGTTGTATAGCCCGGGCCATGAGTTCAAGATCTTTTTGCATTTGATATTCAACCTGCTCTTCTATTGAGCTGAAGGCGAAATATCCAAATAATCCAAATGCCACTGTAAGTGGTAGAACAATATGGGTGATAAGGGTAAATTTTAAACTTTTTGACGGAGTGAAAATTTTGAATAGTTTCATAGCTTCTCCGGGAATAAATGACACAACCAAAATAACACATGTGTCACTATGATACAAAAATTAATGTATCAATTAGCTTGCCTTAACCGCAGAATGCCCTGAAATTTCCTGTTTTTCCATGTTTTCGCTTTTGGCACAGTTAATGCATTGTAGCTGACTGTGTCGACTAAAACCAGGCCTGGTTTACCTACAAATTCATCACCATTGGAAGGGGTATGTATGTTTAGAAGGTTTTTTTCTCTTGTTATTACAGGTGCGATCATGATGGTTATGACTCAGACGATCAATGCTCAGGAAAGTGCTCCGCAGATGCTTACAGGTTCAGCTGAACAAGTCAGCTTCTCAGATGAAATGCTTGAGAGTGCAGCTAAAGCATATATGCAAATCGTTGAAATCAATCAGAGTTTCCAGATGTCACTGCAGCAGACTGATGACCAGGAGAAGAGACAAAATTTGCAACAAAACGCTAACAAGCAGTTTGTTGAAGCAATAGAAAACTCTGGTCTTGAAGTTGATCAGTATAACAACATAATGCAGAATGTTGCCGCTAATGAAGAGTTAAATGTGCGATTTGGAGGAATACTTCAAAAGCTTATGTAATTGCTTCAAACAATTGAATTTACCCAAGAAAAGATCGGGCTGAATGGGCCCGACCTTTTCTTTTCTGAATAATTTGGGTTTTTCTGCCAAAACCCTTTCTGTATGCTGACAGATTGCCATGAAAATTGCCTGTATTACATAGTAACCCCTGAAAATTAAAAAATTAAAACAGGGCACAATGTAAAATGAAGGCGCAGGTAATTTGTGCAGAGTCAAAACAGATATAATGATGAGCAACTTCATCGCAAAAACCAATCTGCTATCAACAGGGGATTAGGCAGCAATGTTTTCTTGGCATTACTGAAAACGGTTGCTGGTGTAACGGGAAACAGCACGGCACTTTTAGCTGATGGTATAAACTCAATCAGTGACGTGGTGTATTATATTCTGGTCAAGATATTCATGCTTGTTGCAGGTAAACCACCGGATCCGGAGCACCCCTTTGGACATCGGCAGATGGAAAGCATTGCAGCACTGGTCGTGGGAGCATTTGTTGTTACTACAGCTTTGGCAATATTTCTGGATTCTGCAAACAGGGTAATCGGAATAGTGCTGGGAGATGTAGCTGAAGAGGCGCAGATAGAGATTTACACTCTCTATATAGCGCTTTTTACAGTTGGTATAAAGTTACTTCTAAGCTCGTATACAAAGCGTGTGGCTCAGAAAACATCAAGCGCTGCAATTCTGGCTTTAGCTCACGATCACAGAAACGACATTTTCGCCTCACTTGGAGCTGCTGCTGGCATCTCATTGGGGATGATGGGTTTTCTTTGGGTAGATCCTCTGGCCGGATCTCTTGTGGCTTTGGTCATTTTTAAAACTGGTATAAGTATTCTTAGCAAATCTTCATCAGAGCTGATGGGAACGGTTCCGTATGAAGAGCTTGAGTCTCAGATTCACACTGTTTTATCTTCTGTTACCGGGATCAGGGAGATTGAACAGATTCGGGCACATAGATTCGGGCCGTACTTTGTCATAAATATCACAATCGGAGTAGCAGGGTATATCTCGGTTAAATCAGGTGATGAGATTGCAACAGAGGTGGAAAACTTGTTAGTCAATAAAATGGACCTGGTACAGCAGGTGTATGTCCATTATCATCCGGCGACCGGGGAATAGTGAGGGGGATTATTGTTTTTTACAATGATTTTTTTCCGCTGTTGAATCGTCTATGGAACTGTGAGTGTCGCGCCATTTTTCAGCATACTTCTGGATCCAAAGAAACGCCGCACTGTTCTCATCAACTCTTTTACCCTTTTGGGCAAGTCTGCGGAGATATTTTCTAATCTCTTCGATTTGCTGATCGTTATCCATAATCCGTCCTTCAGACATTATTATTGTTTATCGGTTAATCCGGACTATTTATAAATATAAAAAACAAGGTGGAAAAATGAACATCATTCCTGCAGTAAAAGCGCTGAGCAAAAAAGAGGGCAATCTCTTTATAAACAGTATCGAAGCGATAACTTTTCCGCTCAACGAATCCCATTATGTCAGGTGCGCGTTTGCATTGCAGAAAAATATATCAGGCAACGCTGGAATCAAACTTCCAATTGTCTGCGGAAAAGAACCGAACGGAAATCTGATACGTCTGAAATACCTGAAAGGGAGTCAAAGGGACGAATCTTATACCCTAAAGATTACACCTGATGGTATTGATATAACAGGTAACAGTCCGGTGGCCCTTTTCAGAGGTGTTTACACTTTTATCCAGATTCAAAGGCTTAGTGGTGCTCTTATACCCTTACTTGAGATTGATGATTCACCCGATTTCGCTTTCAGAGGATTTTATCATGATGTCACCAGAGGTAAAGTACCAACACTTGCCACTCTCAAAACCCTTGTCGACAGACTCGCATTCTATAAAATAAACCAATTACAACTCTATGTAGAGCACACCTTTGCCTTCAGATCAATCCCTGAACTGTGGGTCGACAGGGATCCGCTTACTGCAGAAGAGATTCTGGAACTCGATGCCTATTGCAGGGAGCATTATATCGATTTGGTTCCCTCACTCTCCACATTTGGTCATCTTTATGAACTGCTTCGTCTTAAACGATTTGAGCATCTTAACGAATTAGAAATTAATGCATCAGAGCGCCCTCACAACCTTTGGGAAAGGATGGCACACTATACAATTGATGCTGGAAGTGATGAGGGGTTCAATATTGTACGGACGATGATTGAGGAGTATCTGCCACTGTTTTCTTCGCAATATTTTAACATTTGTTGTGATGAAACGTTTGATCTTGGAAAAGGAAAGAATCGTTTGAGGGCAGAGAAAGAAGGGGTCGGCAGAGTATATGTAGACTTTGTAAAAAAGATTATGAACCTGGTAACAGCTCACGGTAAAACCCCTATGCTATGGGGAGACATTGTGCTGAAATATCCACATCTGATTTCTGAGCTCTCTTCCGAGGCCATATTTCTAAACTGGGATTACAGCCCTGATGTAACGGATGAATCTGTAAAAATATTCAGGGCTCAGGAAGTCAAACAATATGTGTGTCCCGGTGTTATTGGATGGAGCAGGTTCATGAATAAAATCAGTGATGCATCAGAAAATATCAGAAGAATGATTCGGTACGGAAAAGAAAATCAGGCTATCGGAGTATTGAATACGGACTGGGGGGATTGTGGGCATGTTAATTTACTTGCTAATTCTCTCTCAGGAATGGCTTTCGGTGCAGCTCTGAGCTGGAATGTGGATTCATTCAGGGAGGAACTGATATTTGATCAACAATTTTCGGTCCTGGAGTGGGGTGAATCACAAATTGAAACGGCTTCGCTTCTCAGGAAACTGGGAGATGTTTACCCTTATCACTTCGGTAATATCTATGCCTGGGTTAAAGATCTGAAAGGACATTGGAATATTGATCAGGATATAAGGGAGACCGAAGAAAAGATCATAGAGGGATACTATATTGCTGCTACTGAGATATCGCAGAAGTTAAAATTACTCAAATCCCAAATGGCTCAGAAACCAATCTGCCATATTGAATTTGATGAGTTTATATGGAGTGCCGAAGCTGTTGCATGGACAAATTTACTTCTGCTTTTCAAGAAGAAATTTGAATTTAAACAGAATGTGTCTCTGGGGACAGTAAGTCCACAGGAAATAATTGAACGCGGATACAAATTATTATCTGTTTATCAGGTAATATGGAGAAGAAGAAATAAGGAATCAGAACTAAGAAACGTTGTCTCTGCGTTCAGACTTGCACTGGAAAAAATGGAAAGGATAATCAGGGGTTGAGAATGGATATTTCAGATAAAGAAAAAGAGCAGTTTTGTAAAAAATTTTCAGATCCGGTCAGACAGGCTGGTGCGATTGTGTATCGCAAAGATGATAGTGGAGGGATACAGTTACTGTTGGTTCGTTCCCGCAAAAATCCTGTTCATTTACTCTTTCCCAAAGGACATATTGAAGAGGGGGAGAGTGAAACTGAAACTGCCAGAAGGGAATTGCTTGAGGAAGCCGGGGTAGAAGGAGAGCTGGCAGGCTTCACTGGTGTCAGGGAGTTTCGTTTAGATGACAGGGCATACCGTGTGACCTACTTTGTATTCAAATTTGAAAAAATAATAAGTGATGGAGAGCCCGGAAGAATGCCATCGTGGTATTCGATAGGTGATGCTGTTGAAAAGGTGTCTTTTTCAGATCTCAGGGATCTGATAAAACAAAGTATACCTGTGATAGAAAACCGGGAAAAAAAGTAGTGTTTAAGGAATGTCCCATTGTGAGGATTTGTACTTCAGCCCTGAATAGGTATAATCTTGCTATTATTCATAGAATAGAACTAAAAAGGTTGTAAAGGTTTTAAAACTTTAATAATCATGAAGAATTAATGTTGAAAAATCTCCCAAATGGTCATTATACTTAAGATTGGAAGTACTGAGTTTGCACCATTTTCCGGAGGAAGTTTTGACTTCTACAACAAAGAAAATCTCCATCGATGAGCTTATGCCCGGAATGTATGTTGAGGATGTTCTCAATGAAAAAGGGTTGTTACTTTACAATGCAAATACCGTGGTTATCGATATGTCTCAGGTTCAGAAACTGCGTAATCATGGTGTGAGAGAAGTCTGTATCAATACAGCTCTGAGCGAAACAGGGTCAAAACAAAAAGAAAAAAAGCCTTCGGAAATTGATCTTTCAACAAGTTTTTTTGATGGGTTAACGATTTGCGATTTTTCAAAAGATTATAAAAAAGAGATCAATAAAGCACAGATGCTGAAATCCCGTACGACCACTCTGTTGAAAAACTGTATGCTTGCAGCACAGTGTGGGAATTCTGTTTCTGCTTCAAGCATTGAGATGGCGATATCTGTTTTAGCTCAGGAGGTTGTCACCAATCAGGATGTTTTCTTTGCGATGTGCAGATTGCAGTCCAATGATGATCCTATTTACGTTCATTCTGTTAACGTTGCCATTATGTCTGCAGCACTCGCTCATTCCATGAATCTCAGCAAAGAGGCCGTGGTGGAGTGTGCGGTTGGTGCTCTTTTGCATGATATCGGAAAGATCCGTTTTCCTGAAGAGTTCAGGAAGAAAACCGGCAGTTTTACAAAAGCAGAATATGATGCGATAAAACAACACCCATCACTGGGTGTGGAGCTTTTGGATGAAACCGGGGTTTTTTCATCTGTTTGCAAATCCATAGTAATGCAGCATCATGAACGATGGAACGGTGGAGGATATCCTGAAGGAATCAGCAAAGAGAATATCATGGTACCTGCTATGATTTGTGCTCTAAGTGATACCTATGATAATCTTACAACTAAAACAGAAAACCGAAGGGAGTGTCTGCCTCAGGAAGCGATGGCTTTGATTTTTCAGGGAGTTGATGAGGAATACCCTCCCTATATGGTTGATGCATTTATAAGACTGATGGGTATATATCCCGTTGGCAGCTTTGTGAAACTGAAATCCGGTGAAGTCGGAATGGTGGTTAAAAATGATCACAACAACCTGATGGCGCCTGTTGTTATAATGTGCTTTGATAAAAAAACAGAATGTCTCAAGAAACCGTTTATGAGAAATCTTGCTTCAAACCGCAAAGACTCTTTGCCTCCGCCCTGGAAAATAGATTCAATCGTAAATCCATCGGAGTTTGGTATTAATGTCAATTCTGTTTTAAACAGCATTTAAAATAGTAATCTGGATTTGATAAAGATTAGTAGTAGGAATTTCAACCCTGTTTGGCAAATCCAGACTCAGCCAAAAAAGGATAATGTGCACTGATACAGCACCTTTGTGGTAAAGATCAATCCTGAGTTAGCAGTGCGGAACAGTTTTTGCCATTTTTCTCTCAATAATGCCAAATTATGTGATTTCTCTTTCTGGGCTGGGACAAAATTATGAAAGATGCGTTATTGTATGAGCAATTTCAAAGCGGAACTGTTCACTGTTTCCTGTGTGCTCATGGCTGCAAAATACCCCCAAATTCATTTGGTATCTGCTCTGTAAGACAAAATTTCAAGGGCAAGCTGTACACTCACGCTTATGGGAGGGTAATTGCACAACAGGTAGATCCGGTTGAAAAAAAACCTCTATACCACTTTCTCCCCGGAACCAAAACATTCTCCATATCGACTATTGGGTGTAATTTCAAATGTGGGTTTTGTCAAAACTGGCAGATCTCGCAATTGGGTGCAGATCAACGGGGTGATCGATGGGGGAGTGAGCTAACTCCTCAGGGTGCTGTGGAGTTAGCTCAAAAATGTGGGTGTGGGAGTATATCTTTTACCTATACAGAACCCACAATTTTCTTTGAATATGCCCTTGAGATCTGTAAGTTGGCAAAGAAACAGGGCATTTCCACTATTTTTGTTTCAAATGGTTATATGAGCGGGGAGGCCTTAAAGGAGATTAGTCCCTGGCTTGATGCCTGTAATATTGATCTGAAATCATTCAGCGATCGTTTTTACAATAAATTCTGCCACGCACGCCTTGAGCCGGTTCTTAATTGTCTTAAAACCGTGGCTGAATCAGACATATGGTTAGAGATAACTACTCTTCTGGTCACCGGAGAGAATGATTCTTCTGAAGAGCTGGAACTTCTTGCTTCGTTTATTGCCCGGGAACTTGGGAAAGATGTGCCTTGGCACATTTCGAGGTTTTTCCCACAGTATGATATGACAGATCATAGTGCAACACCCCTGTACACGATTAAAAATGCTGAAATCACAGGAAAAAAACATGGGTTGAGGTACATATACCCCGGAAACGTGAGCGGACCAAGTGATACCGTTTGTTTCAGGTGTAGGGCAACGCTTGTTAAAAGGGAAGGATACGACATACAGGAGTTGTGGATTAGAAAAGGATCGTGCAATCAGTGTGGGGCTGAGATTGCCGGGGTTTGGCATTAAGTCGTGCCCGTAGGAGTTGTTTGGGACGGAGTTGTTTGGGACGGAGTTGTTTGGGACGGAGTTGTTTTTTTGTGTAGCACTAAAAACGATTGACATTGGTACTGGTACTTTTTTTTGGGGGGGGGGAAAAGGCCGTGTGAAAGGGTTTTAAATCAGCAACTAAGTTTGAACTCCAAG